>JAFYWH010000098.1 GCA_017558175.1 Bacteroidaceae bacterium | reverse complement strand
TTTCTCAGATTATTTTTATTTAATTATTAATATTAATATTCAAATCCGTCCGGAAGGAAAATTTAAAAATCCGTGTTAATCTGTGGAGCTCCTTGAGCGAAGCGAAAAATCTGTGGTGAACTTTTAAACGACAATGCAAAGATACAACATCGCGAAACCGCAATGTCCCGCTATGTCCTGATATGTCCGACAATGTCCTGATATGTCCTGATAAAGGGAAAATAGTGGGCAAAAAATTTGGAAAAGCTGTATAAATTTTGTATCTTTGATAAATCGAAAGATACTTCTCATCACACTAAAACTCCATTCACTTATGTTCAATTATCGTCCCTATGGCAAGGCCGAACTGGCTTTGCTCTACCAGCCATGCAGCAGTCCTGAAACCGCTCAGAAGACCCTCTACCGATGGATTAAGGCTTGTCCCCTGCTCATGCAGGAGCTCGAAGGCATGAACTACCAGCCCAAGCGCAGAACCTTCCTCAAACCCGAAGTAGAGGCCATTGTACGCCATTTGGGAGAGCCATAAGCTCCCCCACTACACAACATTTCCGCCCTTCTCTCGCAGCATCGAACGGCTTTGCATAAAACATGGAAATATTTGCAGAAACCCGTCAGTCGTTAGGCAATTAGGCAGTTTGGCAGTTTTTTATTTTGCCCCTAAATAGTAGTATTGAACTTTTATTATATATAATAAACTATCTATTCTAAGGTAATACCCCCTTTTAAAATAACTGCCTAACTGCCAAACTGCCCAATGAGTCGCAATTTTCGGCGCCATCACCTCTACGTTTATTTACCAAATACCAGTGCTGCTCCTATGGAAAAATAGCTCATCGAGCTGTCCCAATCATCGTGATAATTACCACAACAAGAACGGTGACCGGTGTATTTGAAATCGGCCGCTATGCAATCGGCACGGAACTGTAGCCCTACTGCATTGCTGATGGCAAACTCATATCCAAAGCTGAAAGAACCGCCCAAATATCCTTTCTTGAAAGCACCGTCGTATCGCAACTCATCCTTGTAGCCGAAATAACCGGCTCCTGCGGTCATCCAGAACCCTTGCTTGCCATCGGCCCATAGCCATCGTGCGGTTAATGCAGGTGCTACATAGTTGCAGCTCAGCGTATTGCCGTCCTTGTTACCCCACAAGTGGTTGTAGACTACCCCCAAACCGATGTTGGGTATAGCATAATAGCGATAATCCATGACCAGCGATCCGCAGGTGGAAGAGCCTACCGCATCGTGATAATTTCCATTGCCTTCTACAATTCCCCACATGGGTCCTGCACCTATGGCAAAGGCGCTTTTTTGAGGTAGATAACTTTGGGCGTTAGCCGATAAAGCCATGCCCGCCAACACACATAGAAGTAAAAGTCTAATTGTTTTCATAAAAAAAATCCTTAGTATTGTATGGTTACAAAACTAAGGATTCCATGCAGCATTTCCTTGCCCCATTCCTCTGAAATGCTGGTGTTTATGGATGAAAACGAATGTGTGAGTTTGCAGTTTCAATTTTCGGGGGAAAGAAGGTTTTAGTTTCCGCTGCCTCCGCCACTGCCTTGACCGCCTCCACCGCTCATCAAGTCATCGTTGTTGATGGTGCGGTTGGCCTTCTTCACTTGAGCCTTGAGTTCGCCGAAGCGCCAGCTGATGTTCAAGCCGTACGATTGTTGCTGACTCTTGCTTGCATACGATGAACGGAAAGTGTCGGTCACCGTCTCACCCTTGAATGTCAGGTACTTGTGGAAAAGGTTCGAGGTGTTGATGGAAACACTCAATCGCTTCTCCTTCAGGAACGAACGGCTCAGGCTGAAGCCATAATACATGTACGAAGACCCCTTGCCTTGCAGGCTGATGTAAGGCGAGCTACCCCCACCGTAAAGGCTGAAGCGAAGGTCCCATGGCAAGGTTTGTTGCGCATTGAGGAAGAGGTTTCCGTAGAAGCCGTTATTGCTTTGCTTCAAGAAACTTTCATCGCATCGCATGTCGGTATACGTTCCGCTGGCGTTGACGGAGATGCGGGTCTTGTTGCCCGGATTCCAGTTCATCCATAGCGAGAGGCTGGTGCGTTGCGTATGGCCGATGTTGCCGTAAGTGCTTTCCATCACCCCGTTGTTCATGAACGAATAGTTCTGTATGCCGTTGTTTACGAATGAATATCCAAGGTTGGCATTGATATTGAATTTCGCCGAGAACGAGCTGAAAGTCAAGCCCAACGAATGCGATTTCTCTGTTTCCAAATCCGGATTACCGTAGCTGATGTTGATAGGGTCGCTGGTGTTCTTGAACGGATTAAGGTACCAGATACCCGGACGGCTGATGCGCATGTTGTACGAGGCTCTCAGTGTCTTGGTTGGTGCCAATTGGTACGAAAGCATCATCGAAGGCACGATGTCGTCGAAACCGGCATCGAAATTCTTCTCCGGCATCTTGTCGTACTCCACATTCATGAACGTGTGTTCGTAGCGTACACCCACTTTGGCAGCCATTTTCTTCCACTTCAGCTTGTAGTCGCCATAGGCAGCGAGGATGTCTTGCGTCTGCTTGAAATTGTCCGTCAAGCTTTCGTCCACTTGATAATTGCCGTCGTATTCCTTGAAATATTGGCTTTCGCTCTTGTTGTTTCGCAAGATGTACTTCGCGCCGAAATCAATGTCGTGCATGCTCGAAATCGGGTTCGTGTAGTCCAACTGGAAGGTATGCTCATCGGTGCGGGCATCGTTGTTGAAACGCTGGTTGCGGAGGTCGTACGGATAGTCGCGGATGTCCTCGTATTCGGTGCTTGCTTCGCTGTTGTCCGGAGTTCCGCTATATCGGTAGGAGAAGGTCAGGTATTCGCCTTTCTTCTTGAACGAGTGCTGATAGTCGAAGTTGGCACCGATGCTTCCATATCCGTTGTAATTGTTGATAAGGGTATTGTAGCTGTATACGTGCTCCTTCTTCGAGTTCTGCATGAGTGTCTTTCCGGTGCCCCAACTATCGTATGCACCGCCATACATCTGCATGGAGAAGGATACGAGGTTCAGGGTATCTATTTCGTAACTGCCTTCCAGACTGCCGAAGTTGAAGTCGCCCTTGTTCTTTCCAGAACTGTTCTGCGACAAATATTTATAAGTATCGGAGGTAAAGTCTTCGCGGTTGCTGGTAGAACTGCTGCCTGGAGTGTTGCTATGGTTGTAGGAATAGTTTCCCGTAACGGTGAACTTACCCACTTGCACCGTTCCGTATGCACCGGCATTGTAGCCCTGGTTGTTTATGCCTGTATTCAACGATACGGTATACCCCTGCATGCTGCTTCCGCTGATGGTAATGATGTTCAGAATGCCGCCAATGCCTTCTGCATCGTACTTGGCACCCGGGTCGGTAATTACCTCGATGGCCTTTACCGAATTGGCCGGAAGGCTCTTGAGCACTTCCTTCGGGTTGTTGCTCATCATGTTGTTCGGCTTGCCGTTTACATGCACCTTGAAGTTGCTGCTTCCGTTCACTTGAATCTTGTCTTCCCCGTCCACAGTCACGAGAGGCACCTTGCGGAGCATTTCCAGTGTAGAGTTGGTTTGTGCATCCGGATCATCTTCCATGCTGTAGGTCACCTTGTCTATTTCGGCCTTCACCAATGGTTTCTGAGCCACCACTTCCACGCCCTTCAGCATTTCGGCAGATTCGGATATCAGGATGGTTCCCAAGTCGGCATTAGGAGCATTTTCGGTCAAGGTAAAGTTGCGTTGTACGGTATTCTTGCCCACCGACGAGAAAGAAATGACGTAGCTTCCCGGTTGGTTCAGCTTTTCGTTGAATTTTCCCTTGTCGGTTGTAACTGCAAGACGCACAGGCTTTTGTGGATTCTCCGTCAACGCTATTCGAATGGTGGCGTAGGGCTCTCCCTCGTTGGTCAAGGAGTCCACTAAAATCCCCTTTACGGAATACGCGCCTTGCGATTTCTGAGCGTGGATGCTCACTGGAATGCCTGCTACCAAGAGTAGCAAAAGGCTAAGAAAGTAGTTTCTCATGTTTAATTTTTTAATGAGTTAATAGTTTTTGTTAATGCTAACGTTGGCAAAAGTATGTAAATTCTCTCCACGTAAGATATATTTCGGGGTAGAATTATACTCTATTAAGATATTTTCAAGCGGGTTAAACTTGTAGATTGAATGGCAGGTGTTTCTTAAACATTTTTTTATAATTCTGATTTCATTTATTTGCCGACCAATTCCCCGAAGTTAGCGGTTTATACAAAAAAGAGGTGTGGGAACTATATCTGCTTTATCCTTAGATTAGGCCTTCGCATTGCCTTTGACACGGATAAAACAATAGCCCACACCAAAGTTGACAATATCTAATAGCCTTATAGGACATATAAGGGGATATATATCAATTGATGTGGTGCTACTGCTATCATCTTCGTGTCAGAGTTAAAGTTGCGAAGTTTAATCTAAGAAGATAATTTCAATAACACCTTTTAATAATAAAAGTGATTCCAACTACCACCGTAATTTGAAATCACCGCAAATGTAATGAAAAGGTTTGAATTGCAAAATGCAAAAAGCTTTTTTAACGAATGAAGCAAACAAATCTCTCCATCATCTCCTTCATCCACTCGCGGAGCGATGTCGGAGCCAGCACCTCCAGTTGGTCGGCACGCGAGAGCAGTTCTTGCTTGAAGTCCCACGTGGGCGAGAGATAGAGCGTGAAGATGGAATACTCCTCGCAAGTCTCCACCTCCTCCTGCGAAGCGTGCAGGAGGAAATAAACTGCTGAAATCCACTTGTTTTTCAGATGAATTTCTTTGCTTTTCAGACAGTTTTTTTGTATCTTTGTAGTAGTTAAAAAGCAGATTATCAGCGGTATGGACAATCAAATAATCATCTATCAGACAGAGGACGGACAGACCCGGGTGGATGTCCGCATGGAGAATGAAACGGTGTGGCTAACTCAGGCACAAATGGCGGAGCTGTTCCAAAAGGACAGAACTGTTATCGGTCGTCATATTCGTAACGTTTATAAAGAAGGAGAATTGGAGGAAAAGGGCACATGTGCAAAATTTGCACATACCACTCGGCATGGTGCTATTGAAGGTAAGACACAAGTACAGGAGGTGATGCTTTACAACCTCGATGTCATCATCTCCGTAGGCTATCGTGTGAAGAGCCAGCGCGGCGTGAAGTTCCGCCAATGGGCGAACAGCGTCCTCAAGCAATACTTGGTGAAGGGCTATGCCGTGAACGACCGCCTGCGTCGCGACCAGTTGGGCGAGCTTCGGCAGTTGGTGCAAGTGGTGAGTCGCACGCTCCAGCATCAGGACATCACCTCTACGGCCGACGGGCAAGCCCTCTTCGATGTGGTGGTGGACTATACCTATGCCCTCGATACCCTGGACAACTACGACTACGAGCGCCTCTGCATTGAGCGTACCACTCCGCAGACCGCTTTCCGTGCCACTTACGAGAATGCCATGGCCGAAATCCGTCGCCTGCACGACAAATTCGGTGGTAGCCAATGGTTCGGCAACGAGAAGGACGATTCGTTCAAGAGCAGCATCGGACAGATTTATCAGACCTTCGGAGGCGAGGAACTCTACCCGTCGGCAGAAGAGAAAGCCGCCATGCTCCTCTATCTGGTCACCAAGAACCACTCGTTCAGCGACGGCAACAAGCGCATTGCAGCCACCCTCTTCCTATGGTTCATGAACAACAACGGCATCCTCTACCGCCCCGACGGCACCAAGCGCCTGGCCGACAACACCCTCGTGGCCCTCACGCTGATGATTGCCGAGAGCCGCACCGAAGAGAAGGATGTGATGGTGAAGGTAGTGGTGAATCTGATTAACCAGCGGAATGAATAAGTTTATGGGGAGGCTTGAAACCTCCGCCCCGATGTCAGAATTTCAGTAGCTTAACTTCACAGGTGTTGAGTATTACGATATTTAGTCGCAGTATTTTGTTATATAAACAATATTGTTTATCTTCGCATTGTCATGGATATGAAAAAACAAGATATCGGTTATTTCCTTTCCTTTTGCATCGAGCAATACAAGAATGCGAAAGGTATGGACGGGGCGGAAGTTATCGACACTTTCGCCAAATATGATGTTTTTGATTATTTGAACACTCATTTTGAGATTTTACATACTCAGAGCCGTCAATGGATACTGGAAGACATTGATGAATATATAAACCTCAGGAAAGGAGATGACGAATGAAGATCTACCATGGAAGCATAGAGAAGGTTGAAAAGCCGGAAATCCGCATTGTCAAGCATCGGACTTTGGATTATGGATACGGTTTTTACACAACAACATCGTATGCCCAATCCAAGGATTGGGTGAAGCGTAGAATGGACAATCTGAAAGTCCAAAATGGATTTGTCAATGTGTATGAGTTCGACAAGGATGCCATCAAGGATTTGAAATGTTTGATATTCGATTCTCCTACAGAAGACTGGGTGGACTTTGTAATGAACAACCGTACCATCAAGGGCTTTGAACATGATTATGACATTGTATATGGACCGGTAGCCAATGACAGGGTATATGCATCGTTTGCCCTATATGAAGGCGGATTGATTGATAAACAAACGCTTATTTCTGAGCTGAAGACTTATAAGTTGATTGACCAATATCTGTTTCATACAGAAAAGGCATTGGAATATATTCATTTCATTGAAGCAGAGGAGATTGTATCATGATGAACCTTACTATTACTCAAGATAACCTGTACTTGTTGCTACCCTCAAAGATGGCATGGCTGGCAAGCATGCTTTCCGAAGACAAAGGCATCAGCGTGGTCGATGCTATCAAAAGACTTTATTCGTCGGAAATGTACAAGAAGCTGCAAGACGAAAGTACGAAGTATTGGCATCTCGGCCCAGTTGCCTTATATGAAGAATTCTTGGAAGAACAATAACCACTGAACCCTCCGCCCCGATACACCACGCATCAGGGCGGATTTTTTTACCCCAAAAACTCCACAATATCGCCTTTCTCTTCCATGCCCAACTTCTGGCGGACTACCGTCTTGCGCTGGTATACCGTGCGCACGCCTTGACCGGTGACGATGCTGATTTCCTTGGTCGAGAAATTGGCTTTCAAGAGGCAACAGAGCTGGATTTCCTTCTCGTTGAGCAAGTCGCTATGCTTGGACTTCAGGTGCGTGTAGAAGCCATCGTAAATGTAGTCGATGGTTTGGTACAAGTCCTCCCAGTTGAGCAGGGAGTCTACAGGTACTTGTCCATCCACAATCTCGCTCATCCGGCGGATAAGTTCCTGATTGGCAGTAGTGGGATTGGAGGCAGCCATGCGGATAACACCCAATTGTTGCAGGAGGATGCGCTTGAAGAATCGGTCGTCCTTTTGCTCGGTGGGTTGTTGCGACTCGGTGACGAGCTTGCGCAAGGCTTCCAGTTCCTCTTCCTTTTCCACCATTTGGCGCTTCTTCTTGCGGGTATAGAAAGCGAGTCCACCGATGATGATGACCAAGCCGATGGCCACGTAGGTGAACGTGATTTGCGTGCGTTGTTGCTCGATGGTTAGCTTCAGGTTGCGCTCAATGAGCTGGCGGTTGTTCTCTTCCTTGGCATCGGTGATGGCCTGCTTGACGAAGGCATTCTCTTGTAAGGAATTTACAAAGTTTGCCCACTCCATCATGTTGATGCGCTTATGCTGGGCATAGTTCAGGATACTCTTCATCAGCTCCATGTATCCGGTCATTGCCCAACTGCTTCTGAACTCCTCATTGGCGTTTTCTTCGGCCAGACGCATGTGCTTGTTGGCCTCGGCCAACTTGTCT
>JAFYWH010000097.1 GCA_017558175.1 Bacteroidaceae bacterium | reverse complement strand
CTACTTTGCTTGAAATGTGCTTCGCTAACACAGAAGGTGGTATCGAAATCAACCTCGACAAGTTCCAGAATACAGACGTGGTGAAGGCATTGTTCGCTGAAAACCCGGGTGTAGTGATCCAGGTATCTGACAAGAATGCTCCAGCAGTGAAGAAGATTCTCGACGATGCAGGTGTAGGTTACTTGAAGATTGGTACTCCGACTGAAGAACGCCACATCCTCGTTAGCAAAGACAGCGTGACTTATCAGTTCGGTATCGACCACTTGCGCGATGTATGGTACACTACTTCCTACTTGCTCGACCGCAAGCAGAGCTTCAACGGTTGCGCAGAAAAGCGTTTCGAAAACTACAAGCAACAACCGCTTGAATTGGCATTCGCTCCTGAATTTACAGGTAAGTTGGCTCAATACGGCTTGAACCCAGACCGTCGTGAAGCAAGTGGCTTGAAGGCTGCCGTTATCCGTGAAAAGGGTACCAACTCTGAACGCGAAATGGCTTACGCATTCTGGTTGGCAGGCTTCGACGTGAAGGACGTTACTATGACCGACTTGATCAGCGGACGCGAAAACTTGGAAGATGTAAACGTGATTGCATTCTGCGGTGGCTTCTCGAACTCAGACGTATTGGGTTCTGCAAAGGGATGGGCTGGTGCCTTCCTTTACAACCCGAAGGCAAAGGCAGCTCTCGACAACTTCTATGCTCGTGAAGATACCTTGTCACTCGGTGTATGTAACGGTTGCCAGTTGATGATTGAACTCGGCTTGATTAACCCGGAACACCCGGCAGACAAGAAGTCGAAGATGTTGCACAACGACTCTCACAAGTTCGAAAGCAGCTTCGTTTCATTGACTATCCCGACCAACCGCAGTGTGATGTTCGGTTCACTCAGCGGATTCAAGATCGGTACATGGGTAGCTCATGGTGAAGGTAAGTTCCACTTGCCATTGCCAGAAGATGAATACAACGTAGTGGCTAAGTTCTCTTACGATGAATATCCTGGTAACCCGAACGGTTCGGCATATAGCGTAGCAGCCGTAGCAAGCAAGGATGGCCGTCACTTGGCTATCATGCCACACCCGGAACGTACCATCTTCCCATGGCAATGCGGTTATTACCCAACTGAACGTTGGAATGACGAAATCACTCCGTGGATTGAAGCGTTCGTCAACGCACGCAAGTGGGTAGAACAGAACAAGAAGTAACTAAAATCAGTTATATAAACCTAAAAAGCGGCATTCTTTCGGGAATGTCGCTTTTTTGTGTGTTTACTTTTTGGCCATTCTCTATTTTTTGCGAAATTTGTACTTTTAGTATACACCTTAATATATTTATTGTGAGAAAGACATTCCTTTTATTTATCCTTGCCACATTGGGAACCCTTACAGGAACGGCCCAACTTTACCGTTATTTGGACAAAGAAGACGGATTGAGCAGCCGACGGGTCATCTCCATTGAAAAGGACACGAAAGGATATATGTGGTTCCTCACCCACGAAGGAGTGGACAGATACAACGGCAAGCAATACATCCACTACAAGTTGAGAGATGACGAGAACACCTTCCAGAATTTCCCCAACCTGAGCCATATCCATGTGGATAAGGATGGCGACATTTGGGTGCTGAACAAGAACGGACGCATCTTTCAATACAACGCGTATTCGGACAACTATGATTTGGTTTTGAACTTTGTCGATAGTATCCCAACCAACCGACGCCTTCCCCTCACCCATGTACGCATGGATCAGGAAAAGCGGTTGTGGCTATGTACCCGAAATGCACAATACATTTACGATACTGAACATCGGAAACTTGCCCGACTGGAAAGCCCCATTGAAGAAGAAATCACCTACCTCTGCCAACAGACTCCGGATGAGTTCTTCGTTGCCACCAACCATAAGGTCTATTCAGCTCGTCTAAATGGCAACAAGCTGTCCGTTGAGGCTATTCCGGCATTGGAGGATTTCCAAATCATCCAGCACCTATTCTATCACGAGCCAACCCATTCGTTACTTATCGGAACCATGAGTGACGGATTTTACCATTATTCGTTGAGTGACAAGTCCCTGCAAAACATCGGCAATCTGAAAGATGTTACCATCAATACTGTCATCCACAACCAAGCTTCTCCGGAAGAGGTATTGATTGCCACAGATGGGAATGGTGTGTACCGACTGAACATGAAGACCCGGGCACTACAGTCCTATCTATCTGCCAATCATCAGCAATGGAACAAGATGAATGGCGACATTATCAAAGACATTTATCAAGACAAGGAAGGACGAACCTGGATGTCGGTCTTCCCTATCGGTATTACGGTGTATTCCGAACAATACCCTACTTACGAATGTCTGAAGAATGTGCAGGAAACGCCCAATTCGCTGACGAGCAACCAAATTACCAACCTGATAGAAGACTCGGAAGGTGATATCTGGATAACTACCAGCAATGGAGTTTATCTATTCAACGCCCGTACCCGACAATGGAAACGGTTTCTGTCAAGCGACCAGGGAAACGGGCAAGACCATAACTATGTATTCATTTCCTTGTGCGAAGTAGAACCGGGAGTTGTTCTGGTAGGTGGATACATGTCGGGCATGTACAAGATCAACAAACGAAACATGAAACTGGATTACTTCTCTCCCCAGGCCGTCGGGTACAAAAATATCCGACCGGACAAGTATATCCGTAGCATTTATCGGGATAAGGAGGGACTTATCTGGGCAGGAGGCTACTATAACTTCAAATGCATCAATCCGAAAAGCAAACAGATAGAACATTACAACATGGACTATCCCATTACTTTCATTACCGCCAAGAATGAACTGGAATTGTGGATAGGAACCATCAATGGGCTGTATAAATTCAATAAGGAACAGAAGAAAATCAAGCAAGTAAGCTTTTCTTCGGACATGGGATCCATCAATACCATTTATCAAACAGAACATGGTATGACCTATATTGGAACTCATGGTACCGGATTATGGAGATACAACAACCGAACCACCCAACTGGACAATTTCCATACGGACAATTGCGCCCTACTCTCCAACAACATATTCTGTATCTTGCCAAGCAACCAGCCAGACGAGCTGATTATCAGCACAGACAATGAGTTGGTATGCTTTAATACCAAAGACAATACCTTCTTAAACTGGACCAAGGAGCAGGGATTGCCAACCGACAATTTCAACACCTCTGCCGGACTGAAGACGAGCAAGGGGGTACTTGCATTCGGAAGTGACAACGGACTCATCATCATCCGCGATTCTATCCGCTTGCCTCGAAACTTTCCGTCAAAATTGGTATTCAGCGACTTCCATATCCAATACAAACAAATGAAACCGGACATGGAAGAGTCTCCGCTTACGAAACCTATCGACGAGACCGAGAGCCTTACGCTTTCGCACGACCAGAATATCTTCTCCTTAGAGGTATCTTCCATCAACTACGATTGCCCTTCACGCATTCTTTATTCATGGAAGTTAGAAGGATTTTATGACGAATGGACTACTCCCGGTACCTCGAACCAGATTCACTATACCGGTTTGAATCCGGGAGAATATACCCTGAAAATCCGTGCTATCCTATTAGACGATGGACATACCCTGGAAGAGCGCCAGCTTAAAATCATCATCGAACCTCCATTCAGCCAATCGGCTTGGGCATGGGGAATCTATACTTTGGCATTGGTTATGATTATGTGGGCCATCACCCGCTACATATTGATGCATAAGGACAGTCTCATATCGAAAGAAAAAATCCAATTCTTTATTCATACGGCACACGATATCCGTACACCGCTTACCCTCATCAAGGGACCGTTGAGCGAAATCAGCCGTACGGAAAAACTGTCCGGTCAAGGCATGAGCAACCTACAGGCAGCCATCCAAAACACCGACCGTCTTTCGGATTTGGCTACCAAACTGATTGAGTTCCAAAAGGAAGAACTGTATACCTCGCGTGTACATGTCCACCCATGCGAACTGAACCAGTACATCCAAAATTTCTTGAGCCAGTTCCAAAGCTATGCTCAAAAGAAACACTTGACATTGGAGTTCAAGGGCACCTCCGAACCACTCGATGCATGGATAGACTCCAACAAGATAGATTCCATTCTCCACAACTTGGTAAGCAATGCCTTGAAGTATACCCCGGAGGAAGGGAATATATGTATTGAACTCCAACAGGGACATAACGACTGGTATCTGACTATCAACGATACCGGCATTGGCATACCGGCAGCCGACCAGAAGAAGATGTTCAAACACCTCTTCCGCGGAAAGAATGCAGTAAACCAACGCATTACAGGCACCGGTATCGGCATGATTTATACGTACAGACTGGTAAAGAGACACTTCGGCCACATCTCGATGGAAAGTAAGGAGAACGTGGGTACCACCTTCCAGCTCCGCTTCCCGATAGACCATAAGGAATACCTCCGTCAGGAAAGCAGTACAGAAAACCCACAGACCGTCGTTTCTGCCGAAGTTTGCTATACCGAGAAGTCCCCACAAGCACCGGAACATGCTCCACTCCTACTCATTGTGGAAGACAATCCGGACTTGCGCCGATTCTTGCGCCAAAGTCTATCGGAACATTACCGGATACAAGAGGCGGAAAACGGGAAAGAAGCTTTGGAGTTCATTGCCAAGCAACAACCCGACTTGGTGATTTCGGACATCATGATGTCTGAAATGCGGGGCGATGAAATGTGCCAACAGCTGAAAAGCCAGATGGAAACCAGTCACATCCCCATCATCCTGCTTACTGCTTTGGGCGACCGGGAAAGTGTATTGCATGGATTGGAAATCAAAGCCGACAGCTATGTAGTGAAACCGTTCGACATGGATATTCTGAAAGCCAACATTGCCAGCATTTTGGCCAACAAGGAATTCCTCCGCCAACGCTTTGCCCAACTGGACTACAAGACCGAAGACCTGCCGAAGGAAGTGAAAGAAACTCCTGGCTTGAATCTCGACCAGGCATTCCTAATAAAGGCTACCAATCTTATCAAGAAGAACCTGGGCAAAGAATTCAATGTAGACGACCTTTGCCAAGAAATGGGTATGAGCCGAAGCAGCCTATACAACAAGATAAAGGCGCTGACCGACCACTCACCGAGCGATTTCGTACGACAGATACGCATGACGGAAGCTGCTACCCTACTGAAAAGCAAGAAATACACCGTGGCCGAAGTATCGGACATGATGGGATATAGTGACCCGAAATATTTTACAGACATCTTTAAAAAGCACTACGGCATGACGCCAAGTGCCTACATGAAACAACCATAGATATGAACTTTTACTTGAATGCATTCGGCACTTTCTTCAAGATAGGCTTGTTCACCATTGGCGGAGGTTATGCCATGGTTCCCCTCATCGAAGAAGAAGTAGTCAACAAAAAGAAATGGCTGAGCCAAGAAGACTTCATCGACCTATTGGCCATATCACAATCCGTACCGGGCGTATTTGCCGTGAACTTTTCCATCTTCATCGGCTACAAGCTCAAACGCTTTCCGGGTGCCTTGGCTTTGGCATTGGGAGCTATCCTCCCATCCTTCCTGATCATTCTGTCCATAGCCCTGTTCTTCCATCAGTTCAAGGAATACGAGGCGGTAGAAAATATCTTCAAAGGAATCCGTCCGGCTGTAGTAGCGCTGATTGCTGCCCCTACCTTCAGTATGGCCAAGTCGGCAAAAATCAGCAAATTCAATATTTGGATTCCCATCGTATCGGCCCTCCTCATTTGGCTGATGGGAGTATCGCCGGTATACATCATTGCCTTGGCAGGTCTTGGCGGTTTCATTTACGGAAAAATAAATCAAAAATCATAAATCAGGAATCATACTTATGCTATACTTGGAACTCTTCCTTACCTTCTTCCAGATAGGCCTCTTCGGATTCGGAGGGGGCTACGCCATGCTTTCCATGATTCAAGGCGAGGTGGTAACCGGACATCAATGGATTTCGTCCAGCGAATTTACAGACATTGTGGCCATCAGCCAGATGACCCCAGGACCGATAGGTATCAACTCTGCTACCTATGTGGGATATACTGCTGCCATCAATGCCGGATATAGCCATGTTTGGGGAATTTTAGGCTCTACCATAGCTACCTTTGCCGTGGTACTACCTTCGTTTATCTTAATGATAGCCATCAGCAAGTTCTTCTTGAAATACCAGAAACACCCGATGGTAGAAGCTGTATTCAAAGGACTTCGACCGGCTGTAGTAGGCTTATTGGCCGCTGCTGCCCTATTGCTGATGACTCGTGAAAATTTCGGTACTCCAAGCACAGACATGTATCAGTTTGTAGTGAGCATACTTATCTTCCTCATTGCCTTTATCGGAACGAGAAAGTTCAAGATTAGCCCAATACTGATGATTGTACTATGCGGAGCTGCGGGATGGTTGCTTTATTAATAAGCCGGATAACGCTCGTCGTGGATAGGCTTCACCGCCATACATTCCATTTCAATCAACCAACCCGGTCGGCAAACCGGTGCCAAGAGAAATACCTTCGGGATGTTCGGGAAACGTTCTTCGAACATCTCGCGCACCACGGTATAATCGGCCACATCGCGTAGATAGACCAACAGATGACCTACATGATCGAAAGTACATTCAGCCTCCTTCAAAAGCACTTCCACGTTTTCCCACATGCGTAGGGTCTGTTTGCGGATATCGCCGGGATACACAATTTCTCCCTTGTTATTGATGCTGGCCGTGCCTGAAATGAATACCTGACGACGATCGCCATAATCTACATATGTGCCTCGCTCAAAGCTCACACCATATTCGTACGTAGGGTTCAAGTGAGTAGGTGCATAGAGATAATGAATCTGTTCTTTCTTCACGCCATCCACCGCATACGTATCCAGCTGTACCAACACCTTCGGATTGGCATGACGGCCCGCAATGCCTGTACTGGCAATGAAATGTGTCTTGTCCGTCAGGTTCTGGGTTACGAAGACTTCGTTTCTTGCCTTAACTACCCCTGCATAATTCACATCCACATTCTGCACATAAATCCATGTACGGATGCAATTCTCGGCCAAACTACAACCGTTTTCCAAAAGCTGCATCACATAATCGTTCAGCAACAGACGCATCTGGTATTCCGAATTCGAAGCCTGATTGCAGGCTCCAGCCATCCACAAATGACGATATTCACCATGTTTCACTTCGTATATACCACCCGGCAAAGCTTTCATCTGCACATTTTTCTGCAGATATACCCACAAAGCAACCTTTGTTCCATCCAATGGAGGCTGCTCGACAATGGATAAAGCACACCCTGACTGCTCAGTATGAATAGCCTGCAGATAGTCCGCCTGATTGGCTGCATCACTGAGGAAGAAACGCTTGAGTACCGCCACGGCTCCCTTCAATTCACCATCCAGCATTTCGTGATATGCTTCCAACAAAGTATCCACCTGTTCCGTGTAAGTCAATCGGGAATTGGTAACGTGAAGCATCACATGATATTCGCTTACACCTTCCGCTACCTCATATCTGAATATTTCTTTTGATGTATTTCCTGACATAATTTCCATTCTTTTATGCTACCGCATTTTCCTAATGTTGACAAATTTAAGGAAATATATTCAATAAAAAAAACGGAAGTCCGCCATAATTATGACGGACCTCCATTATTCTTATCTGTTATGTTGTTAATTTGATTAACCGAAGAATCCCATGTTGCCTAACAAAATCAACATACCATAGCCCAATACCAAACCGATGACGCCTACTGTCAAACCAGCCTTAGCCATGTACTTCTGTTCAATCATACCTGTACCGTGAGCCAATGCATTTGGAGGAGTTGAGATAGGCAAACACATCGCCATAGAAGCAGCGATTGCGATACCGATCAACAAACAAGCTACACCACCCAACGGAGCCAATTCGGCTGTCATACTCTTACCAACTACAGCCAAGATTGGAACTAACAAAGCAGCAGTAGCAGTATTCGAGATGAAGTTTGACAATGTATAGCAGATCAAACCACCACCAATCAATACCAACAATACTGGCCATGAGTTGAATGGAATAGAAGTAATCAAATTGTTAGCCAAACCTGTTTCGTTCAAAGCAACACCGAGTGCGAAACCACCGGCAACCATCCAAAGTACAGCCCAGTTGATTTCTTCCAAGTCGCGACGAGTCAACACACCGATACCTGCAAATACTGCAATTGGAAGCATAGCTACCACGTTAGCATTTACACCTGTTACCTTATCTGTAATCCACAGCAAGATAGTAACTGCGAACGTGATGTAAACGATGATAGAACGCCAGTCCTTCTTTGCTTCACCTTCAATCTTCAATTCGATAGTCTTCTGCTTGAATGG
>JAFYWH010000096.1 GCA_017558175.1 Bacteroidaceae bacterium | reverse complement strand
CCCTTCTTAAGGGGGATGAGCTGCGCTATGCACTCGAGATCCTTCAGACTCCGTCGTTCAGGGCACTGAACTCCCCTCACTTAGCGCGGAAAGACATTTAGTCTTTCCTCTAAAGGCTTCGTTCGCGCTAAAGCTCCTCTGGATGACAATAAAGAATAAAAAATAATCTGTGTAATCTGTGGTGAAAAACCAAAAAACATAAATCTAAAAACTATGGAAAACGAAAACAAAAGCACAATTTGGAGCAAGATTTTGAAAATCACCATTACGTTGTTGACCGCCATTGCTACGGCATTCGGCTTGCAGGCTTGTGTGATGTAAATGAAAAGAGGAGTGATGTTTGTCACTCCTCTTTTCATTATGCGGTTAATCCAATGAATATGGCTTGCGATATTCGTAGTGAAGCTTCGAGTTAGCTTCTACATCGTTCATGAACTTCTGTACGATAGGGTTCCATTGCAATGGGCGGTCGAGTTCGTAAGCGATGTTACCCAATGTACACATGGTACAAGAGCTGTGGCCTACTTCTACCGGTACGCTCGGATCGCGACGAGACTTGATACTGTCGATGAAGCTCTGGTAGTGAGGTACGTTGGTTTCGTATACCTTCTGTTCGTCTACCTTGTTAGGCATGAATTCTTCGGAAGAAGCGAGGAACTTGCCACGGCCTACAATGATCCAACCGTTTTCGCCATAAACCTTCACAGCCTGACCATGACCGAAGTTCATCTGTGCGAGTTCGATGCCATTGTCGTAGCGGTAGGTGAGGCAATCGTATGGGCTGCATGATGGAGGGAGGATTTCTGTAGGACCTGAACCGTCCTTACCGATACTCCATTGAGCCTGGTCGAACATGTGGGCACCCCAGTCGGTAGTGAAACCACCACCCATGCCTTGGTACCAGCGCCATGCACCCCAACATTCGTCGCGACCCTTTTCGTCGAGCAACGGGTTGAGTTCGTGGTTGTAGTAGAACTTTTCGCTGAGAGGGCCTAACCACAAGTCCCAGTCGAGACCTGCAGGTACTTCCTGCTTAGGTAAGGTGTAAGGCTTCGGACCATCGCCCACGTATGCCTTGATGAGGGATACCTTACCCAAACGGCCTTCGCGTACTACATTGGCTGCATGGATAAATTCAGCCGATGAACGCTGCATGCTACCTACCTGAAGGATGATGTTGTTTTCGCGAACGGCTTTCACCAATTGCTGGCCTTCGTAGATGGTGAAGGTAAGCGGTTTTTCCAAGTAGATGTCTTTCTTGGCACGGCAAGCTGCAATGGCCATGAGGGCGTGTTGGTGGTCTGGAGTAGCGATGACTACCGCATCGATGTCAGGGCGTGCAAGCAACTCTTCGTAGCGGATATAAGTGGTATACTTGTTCTTGATTTTGTTGTCGGCGTAATACTTGTTTACGCGTTGTTCGAAGCGGTCGCGCTTGATATCGTAGATATCGGCACCGGCTACGATGCGTACATCGGGGATGGTAATGAAACCGTTCATCAAGTTGATGGCTTGCTGGCCAAGACCGATGAAGCCGAGGTTGATCTTATCGTTGGCACTGCCTTTCTTGCTGGCTGGAGCAAACAAAGGGGCTTCGAGTGCATTGGCAGCCGAAGGGAGGATGAGTGCCGAGGTTCCTAATGCAGAGAGACGCAAGAAGTTGCGACGAGAGATGTTGTTTTTCATATCGTAAAGATTTAAAACGTTTATAGTTTATGGGCATAAAATTAATGAAAGGAACGGAATAAAACAAAACCGACGCTACTTTTTCGGTAGCGCCGGCTGAAAAATGATGAAATAGGTTTTATTTTTCAATAATTTGTTTGCCAAATGGGGTCAAAGCCAAGCCTGCGAGCTTGAAATGCTGTTTGCCGAAAGGGATACCGATGATGGTAATGCAAAGCAGAATGCCAAACCCAAGGTGTGTGAGGCTGATCCAAAAACCGCCCAATACAATCCAGAGGATGTTCATGATAAGGCTCAAGCATCCGCCCGACTGTGGAGATGATTCCACGCGCTTGCCGAAAGGGCAGAGGGCAAGGATACCGATCTTCAGGGTTTGGATACCAAAAGGAATGCCGATGATGGTGACCATCATGCCTACACTGGCTACGATGTATTCTACGGCAGTTACTACACCACCAAACACCAACCAGAGAATGTTCATCAATAGACTCATAACGTTATAAAAATTTAGAAGCTGATACCAACGGTTGCGTAAAACTTTTCAATAGTAGGATTGTAAGAAGCCTTGGCAAAGAGGGTAGTGCTGAATGACTTGCCGATGTTGATTTCCTTCGATGCACCCAAGCTGAGGTCGCATACAGAGAATTTATCGGTACCATAGTAGTCAGTACCCCATGGTGTAGCACCTACTTCGGCTTCCCAATCGAGACCAATCAACGAGAAAGGAGCGGTCAATGTAAAATAGGATGCATATTCCTTGTCATCGCCATACACATTGGTGTACCAGTTGGCAGACAGGAATCCGAAATCGTAGCCCAACTGAGCTTCGAGTGTATGTTCATTGCCGATTTCAGACATCCAGAAGTCGGTAAGTGAAACGCTGAAATTGTTATTTTCGTAAGCCAATGTGAAATCGATTTCATCGCCATCGTTACCATCGAAGGCTATCGTACTCCATGCGGTGAAAGAGAAACCTTTGTAGGCTACAGCGGCTGTAGTCTGAAGACTGGCATTGCCTAACTTCTGACCGCGCCAAAGGTAAGCGCTTACCACATCGATGTTTCCACTTAACTCTACTTTATCCTGTGCCATAGAGGTAACAGGAAGGGCGATTGCTGCCATCAACAACAAGACCCACTTTTTCAGATTCTTCTTCATTTTTGTGTCATTAACAAAATTAGGTCGCAAAAATAGACAAAAATTTAAAATAAATGATTTTTTTATGACAAAAACGAAGTGATATGCATAAAAATCCCCCTTGTGAAGGGGGTAGGGGGATGTTCCATTTTCTTGTGTATATTATGCAATGTATCCTTGTGGATATCACATCCCCCTGCCCCCCTTCATAAGGGGGATAAATATGTTATATTAAATTAGAGACCGAGCTTCTTCTTGATATCCTTAGGAATAGCGTTCTTGTGAACGAGGATATAGATAGTCTTGGCACGAACATAGCTTTCGGACATGTTCAAGTAACCACCGAAGTCGTTGCGTTCTGTACCCCAAGAGTTCTTGGTGATGTAGTACTTGGTGCCGTTCTGGTCTTTCACGATACCTGTGAGGTGCATCAAGTGGTCGTCTGTAGTAACGAACGATTCGTAACCTTCCTGGCGAACTTCAGGAGTAACGTTTACTTCCGGACATGGAGCAGCAAACTTATAAGCTTCTTCCAAGCGTGCCTTTTCGTCCATACCTTGCCAACGTGCGAAGTCTGTACCGCTGAGGTCTTCTGTCTTCTTCACTTCCGGATTGATAGCTACACCGTTCTTGTGAGAGAAGCCCTTTTCGCTTACGTCACCGTCCCAACATACTGTATAGCCATTTTGCAATGCATAGTCTGCTACGGCAATCATTTCGTCGAGTGGTACGTTATACATCAACTTGCGTTCCCAGTTGTCTGGCACTTCAGGAGCGAATTGCTGGTAGTATGGCTGGTGTGTGAAGCTGGTGATTTCGATGTAATCGTCCATGTTCAAACCAAGGCTTTGAGCAAATGTCTTCGGAGTGTATTCCTTGCCTTTGTAAGTGAACTTTTCTGGCAATTGGCCGAGGTATGTATCGAACAAGTTGTCGATGAGCTTGTAATACTCAGGGCTACGTTGCTTGTTTTTGATAGCTACATCGGCAATGGCGTGCAAGTATTGGTTCAATTCGCGGTGGTTGTGCTTGTCTGAGTCGTAGTTGATGCCATCGTATACTTCTTCAGGAACGATACCTACCTGGTTGAACGCGTTCTTCCATGCGTTGGTGAGGCTACCTTGACCCAAAGTACCCTTGCCACGACGGATGTAATTGTCCTGCAACTGGTTCATGTACTTCTGGCGAACGATGAACATTTCAGAGAGGTCGTATTCGCCCTTGCCCATGCGGAGCAATTCGGCTTCCATGAACGAAGTGGCAGCGAAGCACCAGCATGTACCGGTAGATGCCTGGTTCTTGACTGGAGTTACATTGATTCTTGCTACATCGGTGAATTGGTATCCACCCTTGTTTTCTTGTGCAAATGTTGCCGATGTGCCGGCCAACAATGCTGCTAATGCGATGAATTTTGCTTTCATATTGTTTTTTTGATTTAAGTTGCTATTTATTATGTGGGTGTGTCGAAATACGCATCTACTTCTTTTTAGGCACGGATTACACGGATTAACACGGTTTTTTGTGCGTGTTTACATAAATTTTTCCGTGAAATCCGTGTAATCCGTGCCTAAATTTATATTATGACACACCCACGAGTGTTTTTGTATTACAAACCGAAACGGCTCTGAATCCAGTATTCGCGAGTCATTTCATCCCAACGTACGATGGTTGCACCGAAGAAGTCGCTGGTGTAGCCAGTCAAGAAATCCTTGGCTGCATCTTCGCCCTTTTCCTTCAAGATCTGTTGGTAAGTAGCTTCTACGAACGGAAGTTCACGCTGACCCTTTTCTTCGAAATACTTGATGTTCTTTTCCATCACCTTGCGGTAAGTACCCCACTTGGTAGCTGCGAGCTTGTTGGCTTCGCGATAGTGCCACAAAGCTGCATCGTCGCGATAACGGTGGTTACCGCAGATATCGAAGAGGGCAGGGAAGTCCTTCACACCACAGAATACAGGTACGCGAGGGCTTTGGCCAGGGTTGTCGAGTGAGAACCAAACCACGCCACCGATAGCATCTGGCAACCAGCTGCGGAGCTGGATAACGGTAGAGTAAGCACACTGAGGAACGGCGATGTTACGAACTTGGGTAACCGCATCGTCCTTGATACCCTTGAGCATCTTGATTTCGTCCGGACGCATCCATGGGTTAGCCTTCGGGCTGATGATGGTATCTACCTTTTCGCTGCCTCTTTCCTTCTGAGTGATCTTGAGGTTTTGAGTGACATCCCACTTGGTACCTTCGTATGTCTGACGGAAGAATGCCATGACATCGGTTACAGAGAGCTTCTTTTCCGGCTTCACGGTGAACGGAAGTTCTTCGGCTTCGTAATCGAGGTTCAACGATGGTGCCAACTGGTCGAGGATGAAGAATTCGCGTACGCTGAATGCCTTCTTGCTGCCGTATGCCTTCCAGAACTTGAACGGTTCCTTGCCATCCCAGAAGCCCATGCGCTTAGCTACTTCGTACACGTTTTCAGAAGCCATGTAGTTGTCCTTGTCCTTCAAGTTCAAGGTGCTGATACGAGGGATGTTGGCCGATACGCCTACATGATCGTCTGGAATACGTACAGCTGCCCATACACCACCGATCTTGTCCTTACCTTCGCCAAAGACTTCGAAGTGCCATACTTCGTTCGGGTCGGCAATGGTGAGACATTCGCCGCTATCGGCATAACCGTATTGCTTGATGAGCTCGCCCATGAGCTTGATGGCTTCGCGAGCAGTGGTACAACGCTGGAGGGCCACACGCTGCAATTCTTCGATCATGAACATACCGTTCTTGTTCTGAAGTTCGCGCTTGCCGGTGATGGTTGTTTCGCCAATACCCAACTGCTTTTCGTTCATACAAGGATAAGAGGTATCCATGAATGCGTATGTTTGGCGTGCTTGAGGAATTTCGCCTTTCACAGTGACCTTAGTCATGTCTGTAATCCACTCGGTGTGCATACGGCCGTCGTAGATAGCCATGGTGGTGTCGCGTTCGTACTTTTGAGCAGGAACCATGTCTACCCATGTGCGGTACCAACTGTCGCAGGTATGGCTGGTGATGACAGAGCCATCGGTGGTTGCATTCTTGCCGACCATGATAGAGGTACAGCTTTCAGGATCTTTCTGATAATTCGATTGGGCGCTGACGGTTGTAGTCAGAAACAAAGCTCCAATCAAGAGGTATTTACTGATTTTCATAATGGTAAAAATTTAATAATTGCCCAAAAGTATATAAAAAATGGTTCAATACCTAATAAAAGGAAAAAAATGTAGGGGGAGAAAACAATAAAGGACCATGCTCGCTTGCAAGGTCCTTTACTACAACACAAAAACTAAACTAGACTTAACTAAACTATTCTTACTAGAAGTTTCACAACTTCATGTGCAAATATATGGGAAAATTTTAAATTTTCAAAAAATAAAGATGATTTTTTCTTTTTTATCATTCAAAAATGCCGAATTACTGGATGGAATGCTCATTTATATAGGCAAAAAGCTCTTGTTTGTAGCTTTCGGAGACTGGAATGTACTCCTTATTGAACACAATGCGTCCGCGGTCTATCACCTTGATCTTGTTCTTCTGAACAATGAACGAGCGGTGCACACGGATGAACTGGTTGGCCGGCAAACGCTCTTCCATGGACTTCATGCTAAGCAGGGAGAGGATGGGTTTCTGACCGTCTTCCAGATGTATCTTGACATAGTCTTTCAATCCTTCTATATATAGGATATTGTTCAGCGGAATCTGGATGAGCTTATAGTCGCTCTTCACGAAGATGTATTCCGGATTTGGCTGCGTGTTTTCCGCTTCTATTGGCTTGGGCTTTTCGTGCAGTTCGAACCAATGTACGGCCTTGTTTACGGCTTGGAGGAAGCTGCTGTAGCTGATGGGCTTCAACAGATAATCCAAGGCGTTAACCTTGTAGCTATCGACAGCATAGCGGTCGAACGCGGTGGTGAAGACGATGCGTGTGTACGAATCTATCAGGCGGGAAAATTCCAACCCGTCGATGCCCGGCATCTGGATGTCGAGGAAGAGGATATGTACCGGTTCCTTGCCGGCCATGTCTTTCATGGCTTGGATGGCGTTAGGATAAGTGCCGCACAAGTTCAGGAATGAGGTTTTTTCCACATAGCTCTGGAGGAGTTCCAATGCCAAGGGTTCGTCGTCTATGATGATGCAATTCAGATTCATGATTCAATGCTTTGTATGGTTAGAAATGAAGTGTATGTTTTTCCGTTTTCGCTCACGCCGTGTCGCCATTCGTATTGGTTAGGATAGGAGAGCTCCAGGCGTTGCTTCACTTGTTCAAGGCCGATGCCGCTTCCGCTCTTGTCGGTCACGTTCTTGGGGAAGTTGCTGTTGATGATTTCGCAAGTGATATTTCCGTCGTCATGACCGTTTACGGAGATGCTGATGAAGCTTTCTTCCGTAGGACTGATGCCATGCTTGAAGGCGTTTTCGATGAGCGAGATGAAAATCAATGGGGAGATTTCCAACGCACGGGAACCGGCATTGAGATTCACGCTGATCTTTACGCTCTTGCCCAAACGGATGCGCATGAGCGAGATATAGTTGCTGATGAAATCCAATTCCTTTTGCAAGGGCACGAGCGACTGCTGATTGTCGTACAACACATGGCGTAAGAGCTTGCTCAATTCCAACACCGAATCTTGTGCCTTTTCGGCATTGAAGGCAATGAGGGCATAGATGTTATTCAGCGTGTTGAGCAAGAAATGCGGATTGAGCTGATTCTTGAGGTTCTTGAGCTCGGCTTCCGTTTTCTGCTGTTCGATTTCGATGAGCCGTTCTTCGGTCTTTCGCCAGCGGATGCTGATGCGCACAGCCGTACTGAGGCACACGATGAAGGTCATCATCACCAAGTCACGCCCCATAAACATCCATCGGCCAGGCATCATGTGAGGTGGCGGCATGTTGGGTCTGTTCATCATCACCGGTGGGGTGAAGAACAGCGAGTGTCCGAAGCGGATAAGCAACACCATGCCCACAATCAAGACTGCATTCTGCAAGAGGAACCAGAAGGTTTTCTTCTTGAAAAGATAGCGGGGAATCAAATATAGATAATTGATGTAGAAGGTGAGGAAACTGCAGAAGGGCACAATGCTATGCCGCAGGTATTTCGCCCAGTCGATCTTGCTTCCCGATTCGGTGAGCATGAGGGGGAAACAGAATACAAGAAACCAGATGATGGTGTGTATCGTGATTTCCAAAGGTTTTCGTTTGAAGGGTAACTTTTTCATAGCCGCAAATATACGTAATTACTCATACAAAATTAAAACGGATGACATTTTCCATCAATTTATTTAGCTGGCCAACCTCTTTCTGTGGATAAAAACTTTTTTTTTGCCGATTAAGTTGATTAAGGATGAATTTGTGTTACCTTTGCAGAAAAAGAAACTCATAAAGATTAAGAAAATATGTTCTCAGGAATTGTAGAAGAATATGCAAAAGTGGTGCGTGTGGTTAAGGACCAGGAGAATTTGCACCTCACATTGACTTGTTCGTTTGTAAACGAGTTGAAGATTGACCAAAGTGTGTCACACAATGGCGTATGCCTTACCGTGGTGTCTCTTGAAGACAATACTTATACGGTGACTGCCATGAAGGAAACCATCGAACGTACCAACATCGGTTTGCTGAAGGAAGGCGATAAGGTGAACGTGGAAAGAAGCATGATGATGAACGGCCGTTTGGACGGACACATCGTTCAGGGCCATGTGGACCAGACAGCGGAGTGTGTAGACATTCAGGATGCTGAAGGCAGCTGGTATTTCACCTTTAAATATAAGTTCGATAAGGAAATGGCTAAGCGTGGCTATATGACCGTTGACAAGGGTTCTGTAACCGTGAATGGCGTGAGCTTGACCGTGTGCAATCCTACCGACGACAGCTTCCAGGTGGCTATCATTCCTTATACTTTCGAACACACCAACTTCCACACCTTTCAGGTGGGCAGCGTGGTGAACATTGAGTTCGATATCATCGGCAAGTATTTGAGCCGTATGATGCACTTTAATGGTTAAAGAATTCTTTGTATGTGGATGTGTTGAATTATAAAAAGCCTAACATTTTGTCATTCAGACGACCATAGGGAGGAAGAATCTCGTATACATAAAGGATGTTCCCGAGATCCTTCGCTTCGCTCTGGATGACAGTATGTTTTAGAATTTTCTTTTTTGACACATCCACTTCTTTCTTTATAAGTCTTTCAGCAGCACCTTGCTTGTGCTCTCGTAATATTCCTTGCGGGCGGAATCAAGCGCCATCCAAGCGGCATTATAGCGCTCGCGGTCTATCTTGAATGCTTCTGAACCTTCTCTATCCAGTCGGTTCAGGAGCATTGCTACATTCATACGGTTGATGTCCACCGATGGCAGATAAGCCACTTCTTCGTCGTCGCCATCCACCGGAGTCTCGAAAATCATGTGCAGATCCTGCAACTCATAGAGGATGGTGGTTGTCAAACGGATAGGAATCTTATGCTCATCGCTCAACGATTCGGCTGTATACGGAGGCAAGTCCGTTTGGAAGCGCTTGCAGATGAGCGACATGATGAGGATGCACAAGAAGTCGTGATAACGGCGACTGATGCTCTCCGTTTCCTTGCTGAAGCTGAAGTTGCGGAGATTCTGTGCCACATAGCTCAATTGGGCGCCATAGAGGCAGATACACCACGAAATCTGTGTCCACAAGAGGAACATCGGGATGGCCGCGAAACTACCGTAGATGGCATTGTAACGCGACACCCAAATCTGACTGCCGATGTACAAATACTGGAATCCCTGGAAAGCCGAACCGGCCAAAATGCCCGGCAAGATGGCATATCGGAGCTTCACCTTGGTGTTGGGCATGAAGATGTAGAGCGCTGTAAACATCCCCCATGTAAGCATGAAAGGGGTGAGGCGCACCAGGAACTTCACAATAGGTGCCAACAAGGCAAACTCCTGGATGTAATTGGCGAATGTAGAGAAAAAGATGGATATACCTATGGAAAGCAAGATAAGGATAGGCAACAGCAGCAGCATGGAGAAATAATCCGTAATCTTGCGATAAAGGCTTCGGGGTTTCTTCACTTGCCAAATGGAGTTGAATGTACGCTCCATGTTATGTGTTAGGAAGAACACCGTATAGAAGAGCATGATGAGACCCACACCAATGAACACTCCGCTCTTGGCATGGCTCAGATACGAGTCGATGAACGCAAGGATGGTTTCAGCCGTTTCCACTTGCGATGAAAAACCGCTACGGAATTGCTCTTCCAGCAAATTGGCAAACCCGAATCCGCGTGCAATGGCAAAGAGAATGGCCAACATAGGAATGATGGCCAACAATGTAGAGAATGTCAGTGCGGATGCTTTGTTTACCACTCTTCTTTCCATAAATTCCTTGATGGAAAGTGTTACAATCTTGATGGCACCATATATCATGCCTCTTTTCTTGCTCACTTCATCGTCCGTAACCCGCCAGATGTCCTCCAACAGGAAGGTCTTGATTTCTTTGATATCCAATTTGTTCATTCGCAAGTGCATTGAATGGTAAGAGAAGAAAAGAAAAGCAGTCGGCCTATAAGCCGGGTTCTGTTCCTTATTAATATAAGGCGCCTGTCATTTATCTACACCCATTGTCACCAATGGGCTCAAGCGGTCCACCCTCCGACATTGGGCGAGCAACCCTTATAGCGTCGGTTTACATGACCTTACAACTCCTAAGATGCACAGCTCGACATGTCACCATGCGACTGGTGGGCTCTTACCCCACCTTCTCACCCTTACCTTGCCGAAGCAAGGCGGTTATTTTCTTCTGCATTACTCCACCTTCGCAGACAGCTTTCCGTTAGGAAGTAGGATGCTCTATGTTGCCCGGACTTTCCTCTTTTGCATCGCGGGGATGCTCAGCGACAGACCGGCCGGCTGCTTTTCGAGCTGCAAAGATAAGGAAAAAATTTGATTGAATAACTGAATAACTGAATTTATTGGCAGGATTGTATAACGAATGTAAATTTGTCAGCCCCTGCGGTTAACCGCTGTTAATGGTTTTAACTGCAGTGTTAAAAAGCGAAAAAAACAATGCCAATATATTTGCAGGTACAATTTTTGTACTTACATTAGCGGTGTAAATGTTAAACGAAGAATCAAATTAACTAATAAATAGACTTGAAGTTATGAATAAGGCAACTAAAATTATCTTAGGAAGCGCAGCTGTTATAGCTGTAAGTGCAGGTGTGGCCGGTTTTACCGCATACTCCATGATGCCTGCGCAAACTAGCAATACATTGTCTTTCGACGAAGTGTTCCCTCAAAGCAACCATACCCGTTTGGCAGCACTCGATGCCACACAGATGCAACCGGTGGACTTGACACAGGCAGCCGAAAACTCCGTTCACGCCGTGGTGCACATCAAGAGCACACAGGAATCGAAGACACAAACGGTGACCGTACGCGACCCGTTCTATGAATTCTTCGGCGATATGTTCGGCAACCGTGGCGGTCAACAACGCCAGGTGCAGACTCCGGAAAGAGTAGGTTTCGGTTCGGGTGTGATCATCTCGAAAGACGGATACATTGTGACAAACAATCACGTAATCGATAAGGCAGACGTGATCAGCGTGAAGTTGAACGATGGACGCGAATTCAAGGGAAGAATCATCGGTGCAGACCCAAGCACAGACTTGGCACTCGTGAAGATTGAAGGCGAAGACCTCCCGATTATCCCTATCGGCGACTCTGAACAATTGAAGATTGGCGAATGGGTGTTGGCTGTAGGTAATCCGTTCAATATGGCATCTACGGTGACTGCCGGCATTGTGAGCGCAAAGGCCCGTTCGCTTGGCGTATATAATAATGGTGTAGAATCGTTCATCCAAACCGATGCGGCTATCAATCAAGGTAACAGTGGGGGAGCCCTTGTCAATGCTCGTGGCGAACTCGTGGGCATCAACTCTGTGCTCTATTCTCCTACAGGTGCCTATTCGGGTTATGGCTTTGCCATTCCAACTACAATCATGACCAAGGTGGTGGCTGACTTGAAGCAATTCGGCGCTGTACAACGTGCATTGTTGGGCATTAAGGGTATAGCTATCGACGACGAACAGCAACTTATGGATGACAAGACCAAGGAA
This sequence comes from Bacteroidaceae bacterium, assembly GCA_017558175.1. Taxonomy (GTDB): domain Bacteria; phylum Bacteroidota; class Bacteroidia; order Bacteroidales; family Bacteroidaceae; genus Phocaeicola. The sequence goes on along the minus strand of JAFYWH010000096.1, from coordinate 7,745 downwards.
CAGGTGAAGGAACTTGGTGCATCCGAAGGTGTATGGGTGCGTGAAGTGGTAGAAGGCGGATCGGCCGACGGCTCTTTGGAAGTGGACGACGTAATCATCGGCATCGATGGCAAGCGTGTGAAGAACTTTGCCGGCTTGCAGGAAGAACTTGCCAAGCATCGTCCGGGCGATAAGGTGAAGGTGAAGGTTATCCGTGACAAGAAGGAAAAGACCGTGGAAATGACCTTGAAGAACGAACAAGGAACCACCAGTGTGGTGAAGGATGCCGATATGGATATCCTCGGTGCAGCCTTCCGCGAAGTGCCTCAAGAATTGAAGCAACAGCTCCGCTTGAATGGCGGTTTGGAAGTGACCGGTGTAACCGAAGGCAAGATGAAGGCAGCAGGCGTACGCAAGGGCTTCATCATCCTCAAGGCGAATGGTCAGGTGGTGAAGAGTGTAGACCAGCTCGAAGAAATCATGAAGGAAGCTTCACGCTCTACAGAGCCGGTGTTGTTCCTCAACGGTATATTCCCGTCGGGCAAGCGCGGTTACTTTGCTGTGGACTTGACACAAGAATAATCATACTGAAAACTCCATCCCCCTTCATAAGGGGGATTTTTTTGTATACTATGTGCATCAACTGCGGGGAAAAATAACTGAAATCTGAAATTCTGAAATCCTTTTCGAAGAAAAAAGTCGTGAACAATTTGTTATTGCCGAATGTTTTGCTTAATTTTGCGTGCTAAATTTGTTTTGTATCGATGAGACAATTAAAGATTACCAAAAGTATCACTAACCGTGAGAGTGCCTCTCTCGACAAGTATTTGCAGGAAATCGGCCGCGAAGACCTCATTACAGTCGAAGAAGAAGTGGAGCTCGCGCAGCGTATCCGCAAAGGTGACCGCATCGCTCTTGAAAAATTGACCCGTGCCAATCTTCGTTTCGTGGTGTCTGTGGCCAAGCAGTATCAAAACCAAGGTTTGAGTCTTCCTGACTTGATTAACGAAGGAAACTTGGGCTTGATCAAGGCAGCAGAAAAGTTCGATGAAACACGTGGTTTCAAGTTCATCAGTTATGCCGTATGGTGGATCCGTCAGTCTATTCTCCAGGCGTTGGCAGAGCAATCGCGTATTGTGCGCCTTCCGTTGAATCAGGTAGGTTCCTTGAACAAGATCAGCAAGGTGTTTGCCAAGTTCGAACAGGAAAATGAACGCCGCCCTTCAGCCGAAGAATTGGCCGACGAACTCGAAATGCCGATCGACAAGATCTCGGATACGCTCAAGGTTTCTGGCCGTCACATCTCTGTAGACGCTCCTTTTGTGGAAGGGGAAGACAACAGCTTGCTCGACGTGCTTGTAAACGACGACTCTCCAATGGCCGACCGCTCATTGGTTAATGAATCACTTTCGAGGGAAATTGATAGAGCTCTCTCTACGCTGACCGAAAGAGAAAAGGAAATCATCCAGATGTTTTTCGGTATTAACACGCAAGAAATGACGTTGGAAGAAATCGGCGACAAGTTTGGTCTCACTCGTGAGCGTGTACGCCAGATTAAGGAAAAAGCCATCAGAAGATTAAGAACCAATTCGCGTAGTAAGTTGCTCAAGTCCTATCTGGGATAAGACAAGATTCGGTTTCCGAAAAGAACACAAGAGGTTGTTTGGTAGACAAAACCAAGCAATCTCTTTGTTTTTTGTGTTAATTTGTCTGTTTCAGTTTTCTATATTGGCAGAGAAACATTATCTTTGTCGTTTGAAATATAAATAATCAAGATATGAAATTCGTTAAAATTCTCGCTTCCTTGCTTTTCGTTATGGCGGTTTGTACAGCAGCCACTCTTGAAAAGAAGCAAAAAGGAATGTATATAGTAGGTGTCTCGGCTTCGTTTACAGACTCCCTCATTTATTTCACCCCGGTGCAGTTTATCGACAGTGTGGAGGTTGGCAAGGACAAGCTCCTTCCGCTTCGTGGCCAATACAGCGACCAGCTCGACAATTACTTGGAACAGCAGAAGGGCATGAAAGACCGCACTTGCTTCATCTATTTCGACGAGAAGAAGCAGAGCTTGGAAAAGACCATCCAGAAGATGAAGGAAAAATACCTCAAGAAGGGTAATGTAGAGCTCAAGCAAGTGGAAGGCGATTTCAAGTTCACCAAGGCTGTAGAAGAAACATATTAATGTCCGGGTGCGTATGATGAAGAAATACCTCTTGATGCTCACCATGGCGGGAATGCTTGGCGGATGTTCCAACAGCGATGACCCTACGCCGGATCTTCCTGTAAACGAGAACATGACCATCCTTTCATACCTCGTGGCGAACAACAATCTGGACGATGACTTGTTGGCCAATATCGGCTCCATGTACGATGGGCTTGCCGTGATGAAGGAACCTGCCACGTTGCTCGTCTATTGGGACGGACAGACATCGATAGGTCCCAATTCGGCCACCCACCTTATCCTGAAATATCGCACCGACGGAAAGGGCAAGATCAATGGCATGAAGGCGCTTGACTATACAGCCACGCTGAACGACATTATCGATGCCGGCGAGATTGTGAAGGAATATCCTAAGCAACTTTCCACCGATAAGGATGTGATGAAGCAAGTCTTGAAGGATATGACCTCGCAAGCCCCAGCAGAAAAATTGGGCATCATTGTAGGTTCACACGCCAGCTCATGGCTCAATTCCATCTACACATCGCGTGCATTTGGTCAAGACGGCTCGGGCACAGACAATACGATGCCTATTCCTGATATGGCTGAGGCTTTGGCTTCTGTAGGAAAGAAATTCGAGTTCGTGCTTTTCGACGCCTGCTTCATGGGCACTATGGAGGTGGCATACACCTTCCGCAATGTGGCCAACTATCAGATAGCTTCGGTCATGGAAGTGCCTGCATACGGCTTCCCTTATTACGACTTCATGCCTTATTTATATAAAGGAACAACCGACGGTTATCAGAAGACATGCGAGGCGTTCATCGACTTCTACGAAGAAAGAAAGGCTGCCGGCAATCAAGCATGGGGAACCGTTTCTGTAATCGACAGCAAGGAAGTGGAAGCGCTTACGGCCGAAATCCAGAAGGAAGTGGTTGAGCATAAGGATGCCTTGGCCAACTACGATGCCAGCGATTTGGAAGAATACGGCAAGAGCAGCGGACCTTATTTGGCATACGATTTGGGCGACTGGATAAAGGATTTGAACGGAGGCTCTCTTCCGGCAAGCTTCAGCAGTCAGCTTAACAAGACCGTGATCTATAAGGATTGCCTCGACAAGGCTTATCCTTCGAACTATGCGGTAAACTCTACACGATACAGCGGATTGGGCGTTTACATTCCTGTAGCGCAACGTCCAAAGTGGAACAGTTACTTCAAGACACTCGATTGGTATACAGCTGCCGGTTGGAATGAAGTGACCTTCAGTTGGGATTTTTGATAATTCGAAATCTTTTTCTGACAGCGTCGTGATGACGCATTTTCATACATTTTGTGTTTCCATCCGTCCCGCCCTTTGCAAGCAATTGCAAGGGGCGGAGATTTTTTATAATAAACACAAAATTGTTTGCTGGTAATTCTTTGTAATTACATAGATAAAATCAATTCACCCATCAATTTTTTGCATGAACCTTCGTGCATTCCAATCCGTTTTTATGCCTATCTTTGCTTGCGAATCAAACAAAAAGACATTATGGCAAACATTTGGCAAGAACTGAAAAACAAGAATCACAAGCGCTATTTGGGCGGTTTGGATATCTTCAAATACATTGGTCCCGGATTGTTGGTAACCGTGGGCTTTATCGACCCGGGCAACTGGGCATCGAACTTTGCGGCAGGCTCCGAATTTGGCTATGCATTGCTTTGGGTGGTGTCGCTCTCTACGGTGATGCTCATCATCCTTCAGCATAACGTGGCTCACTTGGGCATTGTTACAGGCCTTTGCTTGAGCGAAGCAGCCACCCTCTATACGCCTAAGTGGGTGTCACGCCCCGTCTTGGCATCGGCTGTGCTTGCTTCCATCTCCACCTCGTTGGCCGAGATTCTTGGAGGCGCCATCGCCTTGCAGATGCTTTTCGGTGTGCCCATCGTTTGGGGAGCCATCCTCACCACGCTCTTTGTGGTGGCCATGCTCTTCAGCAATTCGTATAAGCGCATCGAGCGAATCATCATTGCATTTGTATCCATCATCGGCTTGTCGTTCCTTTATGAGCTATTCTTGGTGGACATCGATTGGCCTCTTGCGGCCAAGTCTTGGGTGACACCGAGCATCCCCGAAGGCAGTATGCTCATCATCATGAGTGTGCTTGGCGCCGTGGTGATGCCTCACAACCTCTTCCTGCACTCGGAGGTGATTCAGAGTCACGAATACAACAAGCAAGACGATGCAGCCGTACAGAAGCGCCTGAAGTATGAATTCTACGATACGCTCTTCTCCATGATGGTGGGATGGGCCATCAACAGCGCGATGATTCTCCTCGCGGCATCCACCTTCTTCCAGACAGGCACACCGGTGGAAGAGCTTGAACAGGCACAATCGTTGCTCACACCGTTGCTGGGCGATGCAGCAGCCATCGTGTTTGCCTTGGCGTTGCTCATGGCGGGCATCTCGTCGACCGTGACCAGCGGAATGGCGGCCGGATCTATCTTCTCGGGTATCTTCGGAGAATCGTATAACATCAAGGACATTCACTCGCGGGTAGGGGTGTTGCTCTCCCTCGGCATAGCCTTGCTGGTGATTTTCTTCATCGACAATCCGTTCTACGGGCTCCTTATTTCGCAGATGGTGCTCAGCATCCAGCTTCCGTTTACGGTGTTTTTGCAGGTGGCGCTCACTTCGTCGAAGAAAGTGATGGGCAAATATGCCAATTCCACCTTCACCAAATGGCTCCTTTATGGCATTGCAGCCGTGGTTTCAGTGCTTAATGTGATGCTTTTGTTCTCGTAATCTGTAAAGATTATGAAAAATTTGACTGAGTTTAATCAAATTGTCATCTCCTGATGGGCAAAATGGAGAATCGGAGGGTTAGAACAAGCCGTTTTCGGGATTCTTCGTTTCGCTCTGAATGACAAAATGAAAGGAAAACACTTGCTGATGCCCTTTCTCTGATGTATAATCGTATTAAATATATAGATGTATGGAAAAACAATCAAACCTGGCTGTGTTGTTCGATTTCGATGGCGTGATTATGGATACAGAGCCGCAATACACCCTCTTCTGGGATGAAAAAGGAAAAGCACACCATCCGGAGATTCCCAACTTCGGCCACCATATCAAGGGACAGACCTTGACGCAGATCTATGCCCATTATTTCCGCACGCCAGCGGGGCTGCAAGATGAAATCACACGCGAATTGCTCGATTATGAAACACGCATGAAGTTTGAATACATAGCTGGCGCACAAGAATTTATGCTTGAATTGCGAAAGCAAGGCTTTAAGACCGCCATCGTAACCAGCTCGAACGATGCGAAGATGGCCAATGCCCACCGTGCGCATCCCGAACTGCGCGAAATGGTGGATGCCATCATTACGGCCGACCTCGTGACACACTCCAAACCCAACCCGGAATGTTTCCTTTTGGGAGCCGAAACCTTGGGCGTTCCAGCCAGCCGATGTGTGGTGTTCGAGGACTCTTTTCACGGAATTGAGGCCGGAAATAGGGCAGGAATGAAGGTTGTGGGCCTCTCTACAACCAATCCGGAGGAGAAAATTAGCGATAAATGTGCCCTCACCATCCCTAATTTTGTTCATTTTAGTTACAAAATTTTGTTTTCTTTGTTGCAATAGTCAAGAGAAAGTCTTATCTTTGCACCAGATATTCAAAGAAAATGCTGATTTTCTTGTAAAAACAGCCCATTTTCATGACATTTGGCACACCTGCGGGGTTTCTGTGCAAATTTCAGAGTCCCCCTTGGAGTATTCAGAGCTTCCTCAACGTTGTCCGGCAAGACCAATGCCATCGTTTTTTTCGGGCATAAGCGTACGGAAGCATCTGGAAATTCATTATTTATGTATGCGGAAGCTTGCTTTGCTCAGGATAACACCATAAAGGAGCGCCGCATGCATTGAAAATGAATCTCCGGAAATGCATATCTGAATAACTGAATAATTGAATATCTGAATTTCGAGAAACTGAAATCTGAAATCTGAAATCGCTAAATTATGGCAGGATATTTAACGAGTGACAACCGCAAGGTCACCACTCATCGACTTATAGAAATGAAACAGCGTGGCGAGAAGATCTCCATGCTTACCTCATACGATTATACCATGGCTCAGATTGTGGATGGAGCCGGCATCGATGTAATCCTCGTGGGCGACTCGGCATCGAACGTGATGGCGGGTAACATCACCACACTTCCTATTACACTTGATCAGATGATTTATCACGGCAAGGCCGTAGTGCGTGGCGTGAAGCGTGCGCTCGTTGTGGTCGACATGCCGTTCGGCACTTACCAGACATCGGCTTACGATGCGGTGACCAACGCCATCCAAATCATGAAAATCACTCATGCCGACGCTTTGAAGCTGGAAGGTGGCGAAGAAGTCATCGAATCGGTGAAGAAGATCATTGCATCGGGCATTCCTGTGATGGGCCACCTCGGCTTGATGCCTCAGAGCATCAACAAGTATGGCACATACGCCGTACGCGCCAAGGACGATGAAGAAGCCGAAAAGCTTATCCGCGACGCCAAGTTGCTCGAAGAAGCCGGATGCTTTGCCATCGTTATCGAGAAAGTGCCGGCAGCGCTTGCAGAGCGTGTTGCCAAGGAATTGACCATCCCTGTAATCGGCATCGGAGCCGGTGGAGGCGTAGATGGCCAAGTGCTTGTGGTGACCGATATGCTCGGCATGACCAACGGATTCAGCCCTCGTTTCCTCCGTCGCTATGCAGACTTGCACTCTATCATGACGGGTGCCATCAGCCAGTATGTGGAGGATGTGAAGAATTCGGATTTCCCGAACGAGAAGGAGCAGTATTGATTTGCTCCCTCAATGAGGGTGTGTCATAATATAAAAAGAAGTGGATGCGTATTTCGACACACCCACTAGGGGGATGTTTCTCACGCCTGGGAAATAAACCTTCTAAACAAATCGGGACGAAACGCCATTGGGGAAATTTGTAAATGTTTAGAAACGGATACATCCCCCTGGCCCCCTTCATAAGGGGGATTATTAAATTTAACTGAATTAGCTAAAATCATAATATTATGGCAACAGTAGACGATAAAAAAATCATCTTTTCGATGGTGGGCGTAAGCAAGGCCTTCCAAACGAACAAACAAGTCTTGAAGAACATTTACCTGTCCTTCTTCTATGGCGCCAAGATCGGCATCATCGGTTTGAACGGTTCGGGTAAGTCAACCTTGTTGAAGATCATTGCTGGTCTCGACAAGAGCTATCAGGGTGAAGTGGTGTTCTCGCCGGGTTATTCGGTGGGTTATCTCGCACAGGAACCTCAGTTGGACGACACCAAGACCGTGAAGGAAATCGTAATGGAAGGTGTACAGCCAATTGTAGACGCTCTCAACGAATACGAAGAAATCAACAATAAGTTCGGTCTTCCGGAATATTATGAAGACCCGGACAAGATGGATGCCCTCTTTGCGCGCCAAGCCGAATTGCAGGACATCATCGATGCAACCGATGCATGGAACCTCGACAGCAAGCTCGAACGTGCGATGGACGCACTCCGTTGCCCTGCCGAAGACCAGCCGGTGAAGGTTCTTTCGGGTGGTGAACGCCGCCGTGTGGCTCTTTGCCGCTTG
>JAFYWH010000012.1 GCA_017558175.1 Bacteroidaceae bacterium | reverse complement strand
TAAAATGAAACATCCCCCTACTCCCTTCATAAGGGGGAGTATTTTTTAAAATTTATTGCAACGTTCAAAGAAGTTGATAGCTTCCAATTCAGCCTTCATTGAAGCTTCTTCTTCATCAGTCATGTTCTGGAACGGAGTACGGTTCTTACCCAAATCCAAACCGATAAGCTTCATGATACGCTTACCACCTACGATGTTACCACGGTAACGGCAGATAACGTTGATAACTTCCTGAGAGAAGTTCTGACGTTCGCGAGCCAATTCCAAGTCACCAGCCTTCCAAGCATCGATAATGCCTACCAATTCCTTACCATTGTAGTTAGTAGTACCACCGATACCACCTTGAGCACCACCCATTGCCAATGAAGGAAGGATAGTTTCATCCTGACCATGGAGCATATCGAACTTACCATCCTTGTACATACGGCATTGGTTGTATTCGTAAATGCTTTCGTAAGTATACTTGATACCAGCGAAGTTAGGAACGCGACCATCTACTGCTTCGAGCAACTTAACCATAGGCAAGAATGCACCGTTGAAAGCAGGAATATGATAATAGTAGAAAGGAAGATCAGGAGCACCGCAAGCAATTTCTTCGATGTACTTCACCAATTCTTCTACACGGCCAATTTTCGGGAACGGAGGAGCCATAGTTGCCACACCCCAAGCACCGATCTTCTGTGCATGTTCAGCCAACTTGCGGCTTGCCTTCACACAGCAGCTACCTACGTGTACAATTACCTTGAAACCTTCAGGAGCAGCAGCCACCCAAGTTTCAGCCAACTTCATACGTTCCTCGTCGGTGAGCATGTAACCTTCACCCGATGAACCGTTGATAAATACACCCTGCAAACCATTCTTCTGCAACATAGCAGCGTATGCTGGGATTGGTTCGTAGTTCACTTCACCGTTTTCATAGAACGGAGTAAAAGGAGCGTCAATAAGGCCAATAATCTTTTCCATAATATCTTTCTAATTTTAAAGTTTAACTTTACCAATTAATTTTCTGATTTTACCTTCGCCGATAATCGGAGCGTGAGGGTCTTCCGGATATACGATGCAGAATTCACCCGGCTGAAGAGTCACATAAGTAGTAGGCTGGTCGTCCGAGAGAGCGCAATCGCCTTCCTTCTGATATTCCTGAGTAATGTTCTTCAAATCCTCGATAGCTTTCCAACCGATAGTTTCCTTACCAGTGAGGAGGATATGTACATCGATGTAGTCGCGGTGCATTTCGAGCACTTGCTTTTCGGCAGCGATACATTCCGGATTCACGTTATTGATGAAGAGGTTGTCGCCATCGAGCTCGATACGACCAAGAGGCGCATTCAGCAAGTCGTTTGCCTTTACATAGTCAAAGAGTTGCTTGAACAGCGGGTGGAGACCCTCCACCCGTGCACTATTCTGTAAGTTTGATACTATCATACCTTTAATAATATTATTATTCCATATTATCTGTTGTTGGCTTCAAGCAGAACAACTGCAATGCCAAGGCAGCAGCTACCACGATACTCAACATCGCGAAGCCCATACCCAAGTTACCACCATCTGTCCATGCACCCAATACCTGAGTAACGGCAGCACCAGCAAACACGCCCACCATGTTCATCACACCGTATGCAGTAGCACGATACTTAGCCGAGATGAACTGGCAAAGGATAGGCATATTGTTGGCATCGAAGATACCATAACCTACACCGAACAACAAACCAGCACCTACTACAGCGATGAAGCTTTCACCGAAGCCCAACAAAGCCAATGCCGGAATAGTCATACCCAAACCGATAGCACCGGTATACACACGACCACGGATGTTCTTCTGTACCCACTTGTCTGAAAGGATACCACCCACAATTACACCCACGAATGAAGAAAGGGCGATAGTGATAGTCGAGATAGGACCCGCTTCTGACATCGGGATATTCAAGCTTTCGGCAAACAAGGTCGGCAACCAGTTCTTAGTAGCCCAGCCCGGAAGACTCGGAGCAGCGAAGTAGAACAAGATCACCCAGAATGCCCAGTTAGTCAAGACAATACCCAAACCAGCAAACGGATTTCCCTTCTTTGCAGCTTGCGGAGCCGGTTTTTCCTTGATATGGTTTGGCTTTTCGTACAAGAAAAGCATCAATACGATGGCATATACCACACCCACGATACCGAACCAGTGGAAAGCCTGTTGCCAAGAAAGGGCAGCAGCCAAAGTAGCACCGAAACCACCGATAGCCTGACCTGTATAAAGACCGGTCATGTGGATACCGATAGCCAACGAGCGTGACTTGCCTTCATGCCAGTCGGCAATCAAAGAAAGAGCGGAAGGAATATAGAGTGCTTCACTGATACCCATCGAAGCACGGAGAATTAAAAGTTGATTGAAATCTGCAGCATAACCCATGAGATAAGTTACAGCCGACCAAACGAACAAACTACCTACAATCAACCACTTACGGCTAACCTTGTCGGCAATCATACCTGCCACCGGGCTCATAAAACCGTAAATCCACAAGAACACAGCCATGAGCACACCGAACATTTCGGCCTTTTGCAACTCAACAATGTCCAATTTCATCGCTTCCTGCATAGTAGAAAGCATCTGGCGGTCCATGTAATTCAACAAGGCCACCACCCACAATAGTCCTACGACTACCCACGGATAGAATTTT
>JAFYWH010000095.1 GCA_017558175.1 Bacteroidaceae bacterium | reverse complement strand
GTTCTTGTATTTGGCAAATCGCTCACCTGAAGAGTCATGGAAGAACATCATCAAGGAATATGGTTTGACTGGGGAACAAGTGGTACACTACAATCTTCCTAATAAATTGCAGGATATGCTTGAAAAGTATCTGCAGGTAAAGGGCTATCCAACGTATATGCTTATTGACCGTAAGGGAAACATTGTGGATAGAACACCGCCTCGACCTTCTTCAGAAAATCGATTGGTGGATTATTTGAATAAGCACTTATGATAGTTTCTCAGATTCGGGAGTTATAATACCTTTGAATCAGAATGTCAGGAAATTCAGACTTGTTGTGTGTCAGATGGTTACAATGAACTTCCCGAATGAAGCTCATGCTGAAAACAAAATACTTCTTGTTTTCAGCATGATTATGAAATAGATTTTACAACTTTGTTACTTTACCCATAAATAGGATGGTTCCAGTGCTCTTTTCCTTTATCATGAATGCAAAAGGACGGTTGACATAAAAATTAGAATTATTGGGAGCAATATTAGTATCACTTCCAATAATAGTGGAAGTTGTAGCTTCTGTCCCTTCTTCGTTCACTTTGATTGATGCAAATTGTGTTAATAGATTCAGATGAAAGTTTTCTGATGACATGGAAGAAAAATCTGCATTCTCTTTAAATGCCTCTTTCACTCCAAGTGCTTGGATATTTTCGGTCAAATCTTTTTCGTAATTGATTTCAAAACGGGGAAGTTTTACCTTTAACTCTTTGCTGATACGTCTTTTTTCCCATTCTTCCCAATTTTCATATGTCAGATTTTGCAAGGACTCATTTAGTGTTATGCCTTCGTTTGGGAGAATTATCACCATGCTGAAGGCTTCATTGCCATACTGAAACTCGGCCATATTGAAATTGTCGTAGTTTGCAAATAAGAAATGCTCTGTTTGGTTCATCATTGGAACTTCTGTTTTGGTTCCATCGGAGTTAGTGAATGATTCTTTTTTTGTGTTCTCTTTCTTGAATTGTTTTTTCCAAATACCTTTGAAATACAAAGCATTTATTAGGGCAAAACTTGTATTGGCAGAAAAAGAGGATGAAGCATTTTTGATGTTGTTGTTCGTCTCTTCTGTACACCAGTTGTTTATTATGCTCTTTGCTTCAGGCGAAGAGAAATTTATATGGTTAACTTTGGCGTCATACTTTTCTTGATTCGCTTTGATGAATGTCTCGTAGATAGGCAAACCTTCTTTTACCCATATTGAATTGGCGATATTAAGTTGAGTGGTATTGTCTAAGTCTAGAAGTTCTGTTGTCAATTTCTGATAATAAACATTCATGCCATCAAGGTTGAAATCACTGAATCCCAATGTAGATTTAATTTCTTCCAAGGTGTTACCGGCTGCACCATTTGTCATCATACCCAATGCCATAGAAGCGCTAAGTGGAGAAATCATCCAATTGGATTGTTTTTCTGTACTGTTTATTTGTTGGAAAAGTCGAAACGCAAACTCTGTACTTTCGTTTGCTAATTGTTCTTCTGCGCGAGACAAAGCAATATCCTTTCTATCCTTTATTTCAATTGAACTGTTTTCGTCATTGTTACAACTTGTAAGCAAAGCGAAAAATCCCAATAATAATACGAGTTTTGTTTTCATAGTTCTTAATTTTAAATTAAATGTTTCTTCTCTTTATAAATGCACTGCTATGCAAAATATTGCATAGCAGTGCCATTTTTTTGCATACAATTAATTTGGCACTATATTATAAATCATTCTCAATCCTGAATTATAATTTTCACCTTTTCCTAGGATGTTGAAATTACCGGAGCTATACCATCCATTATAATTACCGCCCCATCCCCAATTCATGTGAAAGTGTAAGTAAACGTATGCTCCTACATTTCCATTTGATGTAACAATGCAAAGTAAAGGATTTTTTTAGGAAGGATATATACACAAATGTACACAATTGAAATTTAAATGTACACAATCTCATACAAGAAAAAAGACTTGGAAACTAGAATTCTTCGATGAAATGGTCGAAATTTGACATTTCACCCGTTGCTGCTCCTATTTTCTGCATGATTCGCTTACGGATATTGCTGATGGCTTGTCGGCTGAGTTTCAGTACCCGACCGATGCCCGAAGGTGTTATTCCCATCTTGGCCAAATAGCATACCTGAACATCGGTGTCCGACAGAGAAGGGCATAACTTATGCAGCCTTCCCGTAAAATCCGGATAAATGGAATCGATATGCTCTTGTATGATGGCCCATTTGTCTGGTTGTTTGAGGGGAGTCATGTTCATTTCTTCGTCTTTGGAAGCCTGCAATATTTCTTTGTATATATAGGATGTCTTGAAAGCCGTCAGGCGTATCTTTTGTTCCTTGTTCCACAGGACGATTGCCTCGTTGTGTGCTTTCAGCTTCTGTTGTTGTGCGTCAAACAGTTCTTGTTGCAGATGGTCGTTCTTTCTTTTTGCATTTTCAAGCAGCAGGTCCAGTTCTTTTATCTTTTGCTCATTGTCGCGGATAACGGCTTGGCTTGACTGGTATCTTTCTTCTTCTAGCTTCCTTCTTTTTTCAGCTCTGGACAATGTCTGTTCTTTCTTTTGCTTTTGACGGAAGATGATACCTACACCTATTGAAATGGTACTTATCAATGAGAATAGCCTAACAAGAATCCAGTACTTTTGCTTTTCTTTTTCCAACATCAAGCGGGTGTTTTCTGCTTCCGTATGCTGATAATTGTACAAGGAGTTTATTTTGGCAATGGCTTCGGTCTGAGTGGTGCGTTGAATGGAGTCGTTCAAGCGAATAGCTTTCCGTAACGTTTCATAAGCATTCTCCAAATTTCCTTTTCTTTGTTCCAAATAAGACAATCCTACATAACTGCTATATGCTTTGTCCAGACTTCCGTTTTCCAAAACTTTTGTTTTGTAGTAGTAAGCGGAATCCCATAGTTGCAGGTCATTGTATATGTGTCCTAAGATGGAATAAATATGAGCCTTGTTCCGGATATACTTCGATTGTTTCATTCGGACTAATATATGTTTGGCTTCATGCAAATTCCCTTTTTTATAAAGAAAACCACCCATTTCACTGAATATCTCATTGTGTCTGATGGAATCATTGTCATTCAATGCCGTTCTGCAAGCTTCCTTATAATAATGTAAGGCACTGTCCGATATGTTCTTCATGTCGTACATCCGTGCAATATCTCTCTGTGCATACGAAATCTTGTTCCGTTTGCCCTGAGAAAGATAAGTTTCAATTGACTTTTGGTTGACTCGAATCACTTCATCGTGCAATCCTTGGTACATGAACAAGGTGCCCATTTGATTATAGGTTTTGGCCAATAAATCCAGATTCGGTACATTCAAGTCCACTGCTTGCTGAAAAGCTTTCAATGCCCGGGGTGCATCATTCATATCGCGATAGGTGCTTCCTTGGTAAAAGTATGCCATCATCAGTCGGTCGTTATCACCATAGCTTTCATAGAATGATACGATGCGGTTGATAAGAGAGTCGCTAGTATGGGGGATGTACTGCTTGTCTTTGGCTTGGATGGTGAGAAGGCTGTGATACATCCGCATTTCTTCGGGGAGCATGGAAAGCGTATCTGCCATACTTTCCAGTAAAGTCAAGGCGGAGTCGGGACGGGTGTTCATCAGCGCTTGGGCTTGCTGTATGGTGGATGGGTAGGTCGTGTTCCGTTGGCAAGCGGTGATGTTGGTGAGCAGTATGAGCAGTATGTAAATGAGGTGTTTCATTGTTTTTCTTGGTTTTGCGGAAGCAAAGATAAAGGATTTTCTTTTGTTGCGAAGTATGAGAGGGAATAAAAACTTCGGCATCGGAATAGAATCTCCTTCTTGTTTTGAAGATTTGTTGTTCTTGTCTGTATCTATAGGCTAATTATCATCGTGATTTTACAAAAGCACGGTGATGATTAGTGAAACATTAGTGGTGATTGGATGATTTGCGGTTGTGATTTGGGTATGGTTTGCTCTCTTATTGGTTTTGGATAGGCAGACGATATACTATCCCTTTTTACTTTTTGATTTTGTTATTAAGGACGAAGCGAAGTGAAATGAAAATCTCGGTAATACAAAGTACTACTATCGGGCTTGCTAAAGCCTTCCGAAATTTCGGAAGGGCCGTGGGCGACTTGTACAAGAAATTCCTAATCGTTTTAATGGAAGACGGCATATATTTGGCTTGATTTATAGTTTCATCTTTGAAACTTCAGTACGGAAGTTCATTGTAAATGTTTCATATTCAGAAGAAATGAAGTTCTTGAAGCAAAATAATGAGTTGGAAGGATATTTTATATAATTTTGGGGTGTTTTTTCGTTTAAACCAAAACGCTTAGGCGTTTCACTTAAAACGTCAAGGCGTTTTGGTCGAAATGCCTAAGCGTTTTGTATTTGATGCTTAAAGGGGTTATTCGGGCACTATTCGATGAGTTCCTTCCGGATAATCCAAAAGCCGACTTTGCTTTCCGAAATGCCTTCTTTCAGGCGATAGGTACAAATAAACCGGTCGTTCTCGATATGGGATTCCATATAGTAGAACTTGAATGCCGGATGATGTTCGAACTGTTTGGCATATTCCAGTATGTGGGTAGAAATCAAGAAATGGCAATGCGGATGTTCCAATAGAATTTGGTTCACAGCACACGAGGCTTCGTATGCATCTTGTGCATTGGTACCACGAAACATTTCGTCCAGGATTATCAAGCATCGCTTGCCCGATTTGGCTTGTTCCAAAATCTCTTTTATGCGCAATACTTCAGCCATGAAATGACTTCTTCCGTCGCGAAGCGAGTCGGGCAGGTTGATGGAAGTATAGATACCATCGTATACGGGGCATTCCATAAAGGTGGTAGCGGTGGGAAGTCCGCAATGCGCCAACCAGACATTGGTGGCCAATGCCTTCAGTGCGGTCGATTTGCCTGCCATGTTGGATCCCGTAAGGATGGCGATATTGCCTGGAGGAAGATGCCAGTTATTGGCTTGTGCATTTGGCATGAGCGGATGGCGGAAATCTTTCATGCACCATCCGGATGAAGGATGCATTTGAGGAGTGATACATAGTCCTTCTTCCAAGGCGATTCTCCGGGCGCTTCGGCATACATCCAAGGTATAGATACTGGTCAGTAATTGTCGCATGGAAGGGTAATGCTCCATGCGGAACAAATAATCGTATCGGTCTATTTTAAAGTCCGACAAGGCAGATTCGTCCAGTTTCAGAATCTCTTCCATTTCCTTGAATAAGAAAATCTCTCGAATCTGCTTTTTCAGCTCTTCGATGAGTGTAGGGCAAGTGTCGGGCAATTCGGCTTGGAGTTCGTTCAGCTTTTTCAGCAGTTTGAAGCTTAAATCCACTCCTCGGGTCACAATATATCGTGAAGAATCGTATTTGAGCAGGCGGTCTACCGTTTTGCATAATGAAACGAGTGCATTGGGGGCGGAGAGTTGGTCGCGATAAGACAGGTAATACTCCAAGAAGTCCAATTCTTCTTCGTTCAGAGGTAAGGCAGGAAGCTGGTCCCAGGCGATGGCGCTTTGTCTCTCTTCGATGGCTTTGAGGTCGCTCAATGGTTGTGCTATCCAGTTCTTCATCATTTTTCTTCCCTCCTTGGTCTCGGTCTCGAGAAAAAGAAGGTGAATGGGATGGTCATCGTACGAACTGTTCTGTATGCCCAAATCCATCATGGTTTGCCAATCGCTGGTGAGGTATGTAGTCATAGCATCCTGTTTTATAATCTTAAACAAAGATAGGGATTTGGGGCAAAACATCCAAGTACTTCATGTCAAAAAAAGGAAAAGAATGTCTTGGGCTCGGATGTTGCTTTTGAATATTTTTTTTAGTTTTGTATTTAGAAACAGATAATCCCAAAGAAGATATGAAAAAAATGTTACTCAGCTTGCTTGCCTTTGGCATGCTTGCTTGCAATGCACCTCAAGAGACTTCCCTGAAGGTGGTGGAAGTGGATGTGAACAGTGCCGACTATCAAAAGGAGGAGGCCGTATTCAAGGATTTCGATTTCGTGAAACTTGATAATGCGTCCGAAGCCTTGTTGTCCGATGTCTCGAAAGTGTTGGTGGGAGAAGACCGGTTGTATGTACTTCCGGTGATGGATCCTCGTGTGTTCATTTTCTCGAAGGATGGTAAGTATATCAATAGCTTGAAGAAAGGACAAGGTCCGGGTGAAATCCGTTTTGTCTATGATATGGACTTGCGCGATGGAAATCTTTATGTATACGACAATTATCGAACCATCCGAAAGTTCGACAAGGACGGCAACTATCTGGAGGATGCATATACGCAAGATGCCTATAACTTGCTGATGAAAATGGAGGAAGACCAGATTCTGTTGTTCGACCCTTATTTCAATGCCAGACAAGAACATCTGTTGACCGTTGTGGCCAAGGACACCACTCTGCATTATTTCCCGAAGCGGAAAGAAATGGAATCTCCATTCTTCCTGAATATGTTTTATGACAATGGCTACATCTCATGGCCGGTAAGCGATACCATTTATCATTACAATGCGGAGAAAATGGAACCTCTTCCTGAGTATGTGGTTCAGTTCCGTCATCCGAACATTTACGAAGTCATGCAGAAAGAAACCATCACACCGGAGCGTTTCAATGAAATAACGATGGATGATTATCATTGCAAATGGGTGCATAATCCGGTGGTGTATGATGGCCAGCTTTTCTTCTCCTTCCGATACGACAAGCTCTACTATGCGAAGCATGAGAACGGAAAGACAAAGATTTATTCAACTCTTATTGAAGGTCTTCCGGCATTGGATGTAGGTGCTAGAGGTAGAGATGGCAATCGGATGATATATGCCTACTCCATGAGTAAACTGATGGAACATAAGGAAGGTATGGAAGAAATTCCGGAAGGAAAGCTTCGTGCTCTTTATGACCAGGTGGTGGATGAAGAAGACAATCCTATTTTGGTATTTGCTACATTGAATTGATAAATATTCTTGAGTGATTATGAACAGAAAAGAATTCTTGCTTTCGATGATGGCTTTGGGAGGAACGGCGCTCGCTTCCTCGGCCAATATCTCGCATTGGGAAAAGGTAGCCGACCAAATGATAGCCGAAGGGGTAGAGGCCTCGCGCAAGGGCCGGCGCAAGATAGACCCTGCGAAGGCGGTGCTCCTGTCGGACATCCATATCTGTGGCGAGCTGGTAGATGGCGTTTCGAAACACTACCCCTACAATCCTACCTCGCTGAAGCTCCGTGTGGCCGAGATTCTTTCCATGCGTCGCTTGCCGGCTCATGTGCTGGTCTTCGGCGATGTGGCTTGGGACTATGGTTTGGAGGAGGATTACCGCTATGCATCCCAACTGCTTCAAGAGCTTACGGAGGCCGGAATCCGTGTCACTCTCGCCATGGGTAACCACGACCGACGCGCCCCGTTCCTGAGCGTTTTCCCCGAGTATGCCAAGACTTCTCCGGTGGAGGGTAGAATGGTATCCATTGTCGAAATGCCCGATGTAGATGTTGTCTTGTTGGACTCTTTGGCTGAACTTCCTAATCTCAAGCTTCGCCAAGGAACTACTGTTTCGGGTGAGATCAATCAAGCGCAAATCGACTGGTTGCGAGAGTTTCTGAAGGATCATACCCGCCCCGTCATTTTGGGTGCGCACCATCCGCTGGGCGAGATGAAGAACCTGGAAGGAGTCATTGCCGAGTCGCCTTCGGTGGTGGGATATGTGCATGGCCACAATCATATATGGGACAAGTCGGTGCGCATCATCCGTCCGCGTAAGGGCCTCCACATGGTGCCTACGGTGTGCTTGCCGGCCACATTCTATGGTGACATAGGCTTCACCATCCTTCGCTCCACGCCCGAGGAAGTTACCTTCGAATACTCGTCGAAAGGCTTTTGGTGGCCACAACCCGCGGACAACCCTCCGCAGGCATGGAAAAGCCGTGCCGAAGACTTGGCGCACGAGGAATACAAGTTCTTGTTGAATATCCCTAACCGATAAAAAATCGATATAGTTATGAAAAAGTTTCTGTTGATGTTGTGTCTGTGTATGCCCTTGTGCATCCAGGCGCAGAAAAGTAAGAAGATGGAGTTGAACATTGTTTACATCGGAAATAGCATTACGCAAGGTGTTCTGTTGCAGAACCCGCAAGAAGAAGCCCCTCCTGTGCGTACCACCTTGTGGCTCGAAGCTCAAGAAGGCATAGCCGAGGTGCACATGTCCAACCAAGGCGTGAGTGGCATGACCACGGTGGACTTCCTGCCTGCCCATAAAACCCGTTTCCCGAAGGTAAAAGAGGCCATGGAAGCCTTGAAATCCCAAAATCCGAAGGCAAAAATGCTGTTTTCGGTGATGCTCGGCACGAACGATAGTGCTAATTCGGGTCCCAATGGTTCGCCCGTCTCGGCACCCCAATATTATACCAACATGAAAGTCATCATCGACGAGTTGTTGGAAGCCTTTCCCGATGCCATTTTCGTGTTGCATCGCCCCATTTGGTATAGTCCAACCACTTACAATGGTGCCCAATACTTGGCAAGTGGCTTGAAACGATTGGAAACTTATTACCCACAATTGCAAGAGTTGGTAAGCTATTATGCTCAGAAGTGCCCGGGACAAGTTCATTTGGGAGATACGGAGGCATCGGCCTACTTTGAAGCCCATTATCAAACCGACCTCATCCCCGAAGAAGGTCGTGCAGGTACCTTCTATCTGCATCCCAACAAGAAAGGAGCCGAAAGCTTAGCCGAGTTCTGGGGGAAAGCTATCTATAAGGTATTAACAGAGAAGAAATAAAGGAAAAACCGGTAAAGGAAACATGCCGGTATACATAAGCAAGGAATACACTCCGGCAAATGAATACACATCCGGAAGACGAAAACATTCCGGCATGTAGTGGAGAAGCGTAAAGAAAATCTCCTCCATTTCCGTAAAAAACGAAAAGCTGTTTGAGCAAAGCGAGTTCTTTTCGTTTAGGAAATGGAGGAGATTTTTAGCTTCGGAACGGGAGCCGGCAATCTTTCTTTTTGTTTCCTTTTCTTTCTGTTGGCAGAAAGAAAAAGAAAGCTTACTTCACCACCACATTATGAAGCTCAGTATCCGTATGCTGAGTAGCCAAACCAGTGCGACGGATAGTTACACGATCAGCTGGAGCATTGAGAGCCACATTCTGCTTGTAGATAATCTGTTCAGCCGATGGACGAAGCAAGAGAGTGGTTTCCTTCTCGAAGCGGTTGTAAGCGCGGAGAATAATCTGGTTTGTACCCTTGTTAAGATGTACCAAAACCTTTTCTTCGCGGTACTTGCAACGGTACGGATTGTTGTGCTTCATCACCGATACACCATTAACGAATACTTCGATGGCATTACCAGCAGCTACATCTATCAAGATATCCTGAGCTTTAGGCGATTCCACGGTCTGCATCAAGTAATAATCTTCAATCAAGTTCACCGGGAGCGTGATCTTTTCATCGTTCACTTCCTTCCATGCGCCACCCTTCTTGCGGAGCGGAAGCTTTTCCAAACTTGCTTCGATAGTCGATGCACGGTCAAAGAGGTTGAATTCCGGACCACAGATGTAGCGCTTGCCCCACTGAGTCTTCGGGTCAACCTTCAAAGTGATGGCCTTGCCACCTTCCAACTTCACGAGCTGGCCGTTCATGGTGATTTCCTTGCCCAATTCTTCCGGTGTATAAGTCAGTTCCACCTTGTTGCTCTTCTTTGCCAATGTCCAGTCGTAGCTCACGGTGCTTCGGTAGTTGCTATAGTAGTCGAAACAATCGTAGCTATAGTTCGATGTACGAGCGGTGTTGGCACTTGCTTGAGGGAGCACTTCGCGGTCGAAAGTCAATTCCACTACCTGGATAGTCTGGTCGTTGTACGCATCCTTCGGCAAGTTCACCATCAGCTTGTTGCCCTTCATGTTGGCCGAAGCAAGGATACCCTTCGAATCCTGCAACTTGTAGCCCGGCATGTTCAGTTCGATAGTGCCGTTAGCCGGATATTCGCCCGAGAGAATCAAGTAGAGCTTGTTGCCCTTGCGGGTTGACTTACCCCATGCAAAATCTTCGCGGAAAGGAGAGGCTTCTGTGCCATAGATAGCTTCGCCATTGGTCTTCAGCCAAGCACCGATTTCCTTCAATACTTCGCTTTCGAATTCCACTACCGAGCCATCGCCACGAGGACCGATGTTCAACAAGAAGTTACCGCCATGCGAAACCACATTGATGAGGCTACGGAGCTTTTCCATGGCCTTCACATGCTTGTCTCCTCTTTCTTGCCAAGAGCGGTACGACCATGTTTCATCGAACATCGATGCTGCCGATTGCCAAGGAGCCTGCAAAGCGCCTTCCGGATAAGTATTGTCGGCCATCACCGCAAAGTCATACCAACCATTACCCAAGCGTCCGCTCACCATACAGTTAGGCTGGAGCTTGTGTACAAGTTCGTAAAGTTCCTGGCTCTGTTCCGGACGGTTGGAACCCATGTCGAACCACAATTCCGAAACCGGACCGTAGTTGGTCAAGAGTTCAGTTACCTGAGCCTTGGTGAACTCGTGGTGTTGTGGAGTGATGAAGTCGCAATTATGGCTGGAGATAGGATATGCATGCGGGAAGTTCCAGTCGATCAACGAGAAGTAGATGGCAAAGTTGATGCCTCCACGACGACAAGCGTCCGAGAGTTCCTTCACATAGTCGCGCTTCGATGGAGTGGCATCTACCGAGTTATAAGCTGTAGTAGCGGTCTTGAACATACAGAAACCGTCGTGGTGCTTGGTAGTAATCACGATAGAGCGCATGCCTGCTTCCTTGGCCAAAGCCACGATTTCGTCGGCATTGAATTTCACCGGGTCGAATTCCAAAGCAGTGTCGCCATACCAGTCGCTGAAGATACCGGCAAACGATTGGATCTGTTCGCTATAACCGAATGTCACCGGCTTACCATTGTATACGCCACCATATACGGAGTAAAGGCCGAAATGGATAAACATGGAATACTTGTTCTGGTGCCACTTGTTGTAAGCGTCCGTCGCAATCTGAGCCGATGCGCCGATGCACAAGAGGGCTACCATCAATAAGGTAAAGAATTTTTTCATGATAGTAGGTTGTTTATATGATTCATAATTTCTTCTTGCTGGTCGGGATGGAACCAGGTGATGTCTGTATCTCGCTTGAACCACGTCATCTGCTTGCGGGAGTAGATGCGCGAGTTCTGCTTCACTTTCTCGATGGCAAAGTCCAATGTCCATTCTCCATCCAGGTATTGGAACATTTCCTTGTATCCTACGGTGTTCAGCGAGTTCAGGTGCTTGTATTCGTATACGCTCTTGGCTTCTTCCAGAAGACCTTCCTTCATCATTTCATCTACTCGTCGGTTGATGCGGTCGTACAGCTCTTCGCGGTCGCGGGTGAGGCCTATCTTGATGATACGGAAAGGGCGTTCCTTGGTGCTACGGGTGCGGAAGGAAGTGTAAGTCTTGCCCGTCATGTAGCAGATTTCGAGGGCATGGATTACGCGCTTCGGGTTCTTCAGATCCACGATGTTGTAGTATTCCGGGTCCATGAGCTTCAGTTCGGCACAGAGGTGTTCCAAGCCTTCTTTCTCGTACTTCTTGATCATCAGTTCGCGGGTTTCCTTGTCCACGGTAGGTATGTCGTCAATGCCCTTGCAGATGGCATCCACATACATCATGGAGCCTCCGGTAAGGACGACAACATCCTTTTCTTGGAAGAGTTCTTCGAGCTTGGCCATTACCTCCGATTCGTATTGGGCGGCACTATAATAGTCGGTGAGTTTCAATGTGCCCACAAAGTGATGGGGAACCCTTGCCAATTGGTCGGGGGTAGGGGCAGCCGTACCTATCTTCAGGTCGGCATACAGTTGTCGGGAGTCCGACGACACGATGCATGTCTGGTACTTCTCGGCGATGGAAAGACTTAGTTCGGTTTTTCCTACACCGGTAGGGCCTATGAGGACGATGAGGGTGTGTGGCATAAATGATAAGTTTCCCCTCTTGAGAGGGGGTAGGGGGTGTGTTAGAATACATAAACAGATATGATTTTCACACACCCCTTACCCCTCTCAAGAGGGGAATATTAGAGTGTATAATTAGTAATTGTCTTGGCTATATGGATCGAATGAACCTCCGTTACCCATGTCGAAACCTTCTGGGTCGAAGTCATCCATGTCGAAATCTTCATCGCCATAGAAGTTCTCGCCCAAGTCGAGGTTGGTTCCGCCGGCTACAAACATTTCGTCGAAGTCTACGGTCTGCTTTGGAGCAACGCCTTCCTTGCGTGTGCAAACGGCCTTTTCCAAGTCTTTGCCATAAACGATTTCAGACAATTCGATGAAGAATACACGTTCGGTCAATGGGTCGAACACGTAGAGCATCTTCTGCTTTTCGTCTTCCAACAATTCGCTCAAACGGGTTTCGCGCATGATGTAGCAATCTTCGTCCGAGCTGGTGCCCATGTCTTCCAAAGTGATTTCCTGTTCCTTTTCCCAGTCTTCGTCGCAGGTGAAGAAAGAGGTCATCTGGTCGTTGTTATATTTGGCTGCCTTCAAGATAGCTTCGTGCAAATCGTAGAAAGTAGCTTCCGAGTCAATCTGTATTTCTCTGATGAAATCATCTACTTCGTCAGAGATAATTGTAAATCTGTATACCATAGTATTTCCTGTTATCTGATGATACCGCGCTTAGAGTTCTCAATGAACGAAACGATGTATTCGATTTCTGGAGACATTGGGATTTCTTCGCGTACTTGTTTCAACGCTTCAGATACATTCTTTCCGCTTTGGTAAATAATGCGGTAAGCGTTGTGAATGTTTTCAATCAGTTCATTAGAGAATCCACGACGGCGCAAGCCCACGAGGTTCAAACCGCAATAAGCGATAGGTTCGCGTCCGGCGATGATGTAAGGAGGGATGTCCTTGCTTGAACGTGAACCGCCTTGAATCATAGTGTAGCCACCGATACGGCAGAACTGGTGCATCAATACGGTTGAACTGATGATGGCATTGTCGTCAATTTCAACTTCACCGGCCAACTTGGTTGCATTGCCGATGATACATCCGTTACCCACGAAAGTATCGTGTGCCACGTGTACACCTTCCATCAAGAGGTTGTTGTTGCCTACCACGGTTTTCCACTTGGCAGCTGTACCACGGTTGATGGTTACATTTTCGCGGATGGTGTTGTTGTCGCCCACTTCGGCAGTTGTTTCTTCGCCCACGAACTTCAAGTCTTGTGGTACGGCACCGATTACTGCACCCGGGAAGATGCGGTTGCCATTGCCGATGCGTGAACCATAAAGAATGTTCACATTAGGCATGATGACGTTGTTGTCGCCAATCACTACGTTCTTGTCGATGAATACAAAAGGACCGATCTCTACATTCTCACCGATTTTTGCTTCGGGATGGATATATGCTAATGGACTAATCATATCTATTTCTTATTATTTGTTCTTAACTATTTGAGCGGTAAATTCGGCTTCGCAAACTACCTTTTCGCCTACGAATACATAACCCTTCATCGAAGAGATGCCTCGGCGCATAGGAGCGAGCAATTCCACACGGAAAAGGAGGGTATCGCCCGGAACTACCTTTTGGCGGAACTTCACGTTGTCAATCTTCATGAAGTAGGTAGAGTATCTTTCCGGTTCGTCTACAGTGTTCAAGATGAACAAGCCACCGCATTGAGCCATTGCTTCAATTTGGAGCACACCTGGCATTACCGGTTCTTCTGGGAAGTGACCCTGGAAGAATGGTTCGTTTACGGTTACGTTCTTCACACCTACAATGTGGTTGGCTCCGATGCTGATCACCTTGTCAACCAATGCGAACGGATAGCGGTGTGGAAGCAATTCGCGGATGCGGTTCACGTCCATAACCGGCTTTTCGTTGCAATTGTATACCGGTGCCTGAACTTCGTGCAACTTGATTTCCTTGCGGATTTGGCGAGCAAACTTGTTGTTGATGGTGTGGCCCGGACGGGT
>JAFYWH010000094.1 GCA_017558175.1 Bacteroidaceae bacterium | reverse complement strand
TACCTTGTCCATCAAGTTTTCGATGAGACCGATCTGAGTAGATACCTTAGAACCACCCATGATAGCAGTAAACGGACGCTTGATGTCCTTCAAGATGTTGTCAACAGCCTGAACTTCCTTTTCCATCAAGTAACCGAGCATCTTGTTGTCTGCATCGAAGTAGTCAGCAACTACAGCTGTAGAAGCGTGACGACGGTGAGCAGTACCGAATGCGTCGTTGATATAGCAGTCAGCGTAAGAAGCCAATGTCTTAGCGAATTCCTTCTGAGATTCCTTCATAGCCTTCTTAGCATCGTTGTATGCAGGATCTTCCTTGTCGATACCTACTGGCTTACCTTCTTCTTCTGGGTAGAAGCGGAGGTTTTCGAGCAACAAAACTTCACCAGCCTTCAAAGCAGCAGCAGCTTCAGCAGCCTTAGCGCAGTCTGGAGCGAACTGAACAGCAACGCCCAACTTTTCAGATACAGCGTCTACAATCTGGCTCAAAGAGTACTTAGCATTTACCTTACCCTTTGGCTTACCCATGTGAGACATGATAATCAAAGCACCACCTTCAGCCAATACTTTCTTCAAAGTAGGAAGAGCGCCACGGATACGAGTATCGTCTGTAATCTTACCTTCTTCGTTCAAAGGTACATTGAAGTCCACGCGAACGATTGCCTTTTTGCCGGCAAAGTTGTAATTGTCAATAGTCATCATAATTTATTATTTTATAGAGTTTAAAGTCATTTTCTAAATCACAATATGCAAAGCTACTAATTTTTTCTGAAACCCGTTCTATAAATCGCTAAAAATATATAGTTTATGCTTGTAAATCTGATGGGTAAGTGTGGAAAAGTTTGGGTCTGAAGATAAAACAAGCGGCTGCATCCTGTTGTGTGGATCCGGCCGCTTCCCAATTTATAATCATTCTCTCTTTAAAATCGAAGTATATAGAAAAAGAAAAAACCTCGATAATCTTTAGATTATCAAGGTTTTCTTTGGGGTGACTGATGGGACTCGAACCCACGACATTCAGAACCACAATCTGACGCTCTAACCAACTGAACTACAGTCACCATGTTTGTTTTGCAACCCTTTGTTTTTCGATTGCGATGCAAAGGTACGGCTTTTTTTTGAATCTCCAAATATTTCCGAAGAAAAATTGCGAAAAAATGCGTTTTTTTTCATTTTTCGCTGTTTTTGGGTGGTTTTTGGCCGGATAGGAGAGGTTTATAAACGATGTAACCCCCTTTTTAACAAAAGAGGGCTACATTATTTTTTTTATTGATAGATGGCTTTCTTGCCTGCCAACAACGTATTCTTCATCAGCGAAACGATGGTCATCGGACCTACACCGCCTGGAACCGGAGTGATGAACGAACATTTTGGAGCTACTTCATCGAACTTCACGTCGCCGGTGAGCTTGAAGCCCGACTTCTTGCTGGCGTCCGGTACACGGGTAGTACCCACGTCGATGATTACGGCGCCTTCCTTTACCATTTCCGCCTTCACGAAATTCGGTTGGCCAAGAGCAGCGATGATGATGTCTGCTTCCTGGCATTCCTTTACCAAATCCTTGCTACGGCTGTGGCATACGGTTACGGTTGCGTCGCCCGGATAAGCTTTCTGCATCATGAGGCTGGCCATCGGCTTGCCTACAATGTTGCTGCGTCCCAATACCACGCACTTCTTTCCCTGTGTCTCGATGTTGTAACGCTTCAAGAGTTCCAGGATGCCGTTTGGAGTGGCCGATACATAGCACGGAAGACCGATGCTCATGCGTCCTACGTTGATAGGGTGGAAACCGTCCACATCCTTGCGGTAGTCGATGGTTTCGATTACCTTCTGCTCAGAGATGTGCTTCGGCAACGGGAGCTGTACGATGAAACCGTCTACATCGGCATCGTTGTTCAGTTCCTGAACTTTGGCCAAGAGCTCTTCTTCAGTGACATCCGCTTCGTAGCGAATCAGTGTCGACTTGAAACCGCATGCTTCGCATGCCTTTACTTTGGCTGCAACGTATGTTTCACTACCTCCGTCGTGTCCTACGAGGATGGCTGCCAAGTGAGGACGCTTGCCGCCATTGGCTACTATTTCGGCTACTTCGGCAGCAATTTCCTGCTTTACCTGTTCCGAAATGGCTTTTCCGTCTATCAATTGCATCATATGAATAGGTATATAAAGTTATCGTTTCATTTTCGGCATACCTGGCATACCCGACATCATCTTGCCCATTTTGCTGCCAGTTACCATCTTCATCATCTTGCGAGTCTGTTCGAACTGCTTCAAGAGGCGGTTTACTTCCTGAATGTTGGTACCGCTACCCTTGGCAATACGTGTACGACGGCTACCGTTGATGATTTCCGGATTAGTACGTTCCTTCGGAGTCATGGAGTTGATGATAGCTTCGATGCTCTTGAACGCGTTGTCGTCGATGTCGATGTCCTTGATAGCCTTGCCTACACCCGGAATCATCGAAGCGAGTTCCTTCAAGTTACCCATCTTCTTGATCTGTTGGATTTGCGACATGAAGTCGTTGAAGTCGAACTGGTTCTTCTGGATCTTCTTCTGGAGACGCTTAGCTTCTTCTTCGTCGTACTGTTCCTGTGCACGTTCTACCAACGATACGATGTCACCCATACCGAGGATACGGTCTGCCATACGCGATGGGTGGAACTGGTCTACTGCATCGAGCTTTTCGCCTGTACCCACGAACTTGATAGGCTTGTTCACTACGGTACGGATAGAAAGAGCGGCACCACCACGAGTATCACCATCGAGCTTGGTCAATACCACACCGTCGAAGTCGAGGCGTTCGTTGAATTCGC
Organism: Bacteroidaceae bacterium; assembly: GCA_017558175.1. GTDB lineage: Bacteria > Bacteroidota > Bacteroidia > Bacteroidales > Bacteroidaceae > Phocaeicola. The sequence goes on along the minus strand of JAFYWH010000094.1, from coordinate 37,556 downwards.
GGGCAGTGTTTACAGCGTCCTGACCGGTCATTGAGTCTACCACGAAGAGTGTTTCGTCCGGATTGATAGCCTTCTTGATGTTTTCGATTTCGTTCATCATCTGCTCGTCGATAGCCAAACGGCCGGCTGTATCGACAATCACCAAGTCATAACTCTTCGCCTTTGCTTCCTGGATAGCGTTCAATGCAATCTGCACCGGATTCTTGCTTTCCAATTCGCAGTATACAGGCACGTTGATCTGTTCGCCGAGCACTCTCAACTGCTCGATAGCTGCCGGACGGTACACGTCACAAGCTACCAACAACGGCTTGCGGTTTTTCTTGGTTTTGAGCATGCGGGCCAACTTACCCGAGAAAGTAGTCTTACCCGAACCTTGCAAACCAGACATCAAGATGATAGCCGGACGGCCTTCCAACTTCAAGTCGGCAGTGTCGCCACCCATGAGCTTGGTCAACTCGTCGTGTACAATCTTCACCATCAACTGGCTTGGCTTCACGGCTGTGAGCACGTTCTGTCCCAATGCCTTTTCCTTTACGGTGTCTGTAAAGTTCTTCGCTACCTTATAGTTCACGTCGGCATCGAGCAATGCCTTACGTACATCTTTCAACGTTTCCGCTACATTGATTTCGGTGATTTTACCTTCACCCTTCAGAATCTTAAAAGACCGTTCCAGTCTTTCACTTAAATTATCGAACATATATTTAATGTGTTATTATTTTATCAAAAACATTTTGGGGTGCAAAAATACAAAAAACATCTGTATATCAAATCTTTTTATTCTGCCATTTTGCTTTTTTCAGATAAATAAGGCTTGTCAGCAGCAAGAGGGCGTAGTACAGAATCTCGGTAGTGAAGCATACCGATACCGGTGCTTGCGCCCACCAACCCACAATGAAGACATACATGGCATATACCACCAGCGTACCCGTTTCCAGCCACAGCGCCGCCTGCGTATTGCCCGTTCCCGATATGCCGTTGAAGTAAATGTTTGCCACCGAAGCCACCAGCATGGCTATCCCGATAACGTATAGCGAAGGTACCGATTCGCTGAGCAGCACCGCCTCGTTGGTGTAGACCGACAGCACCATTTTCGGGAAGAACGCCATCAGCGCCACGCACACCGCCACTATTACCAGCGATATCTTGGCTATGTTCTTCATCAGCTGCATTACCCTGTCTATGCCGTTGGCGCCTATCAGGTTGCTTACCAGCGTGTTGGCAGCCGTAGAGAGTGCCTGTACCGGAATGAGCAGCACAATGTAGATGCTCCGCACAATGTTGGCAATGGCCAGTTCACGCTGTCCTAACCGCTCTACCGCCATGAAGAATACAAACCAAGTGGCCATGGAGAGGAAGTATTGCACCATGGTGAAGCACGATATGCTCAAGATGCGTCCCAGCAGCGCCGAGTTCCATTGCGGCCATCGGTTCAGTCCGTATTTCTTCAAATCCACGTATAGCCAGGTGTATATCACCCCGAAGAAGAACGAAGCCGCTTCCGCCATTACCGATGCTATGGCAGCTCCCTTCAATCCCATTTCCGGCAATCCGAAGTGCCCGAATATCAAGGCATAATCCAGGAACACGTTCACCACCGCCATGATGATGGAGTTGATGGTCAGTACCTTGGTGCGGGTAATCCCTACATACAAGGCGCGGAACATCACGTTTACAAACGAGAAGAAGAAGCCGAACATGCGCCATTGCAGGAATTCGCAAGTGGCATCGTATATGTGGTCGGACGAAATCAGCATCCGCACTACCGCCGGCATCGACCATTGGCACAAGCCGAATACCACGGCCGCCGTTATCAGCAGGAACATACATCCCTGCATCATCACCGGACCTACCTCGCGGTACTGTCCTTCGCCGTTTCGGCGGGCAATCATGATCTGCGAGCCGGTGCTGAAACCGAAGGCAATGGTAAAAACACAGATGTACAGCAATCCGCCCATGGCCGATGCTCCCAGTTCCACTTCGCCCACATGTCCCAAGAAAGCCGTATCGGTTACATTGATAACGTTTTGTGCCAACAATGCCAGCAGAATAGGGTAGCTGACGTTCCAAATATCCTTGTTCGAGTATTGCATATATATAATAAGGTGTAAACGTAGTGCAAAGATACTATTTTTTTCGCTGAGCACAAACCCTTGTATCCCCATTCAGAAGGTATTCTGGCCGATAGTTTCGTTTGAAACAGTTGAAAAAGGGAGCGTTTGAAGTAAAAATTTGCACATTTATTTGGTTAATGTGTAATTTACCCGTACCTTTGCACCCGTAAATTCAAATTTAATCAAAGAAATGAAGAAATTTTTATTGATTGGCGCAACGGCGCTGATGGTTTCAAATTCAACTTTCGCAGGTGGTGTCCTCACCAACACAAATCAGAATGCAACTTTCCTTCGTAACCCGGCGCGCAATGCAGCCATTGCAATCGACGGTGTATACAGCAATCCGGCAGGTATCGCTTTCTTGCCACAAGGTTTCCACTTGTCAGTGAGCTGGCAGGCAGCTTTCCAGAAGCGTCAAATTGATGCTAACGGTCAGTTGTTCCAATTGAACGGAGGTAAAGCAGATAAATATTTCGAAGGTGTAACTAATGCTCCGGTTATCCCTTCTTTCCAAGCAGCATACGTTATCAATGATAAGTGGTCAGTTTCTGCACAGTTCGCAGTTGGCGGCGGTGGTGGCGCATGCGAGTTTGCTGAAGGTTTGCCAATGTTCGAAGAATTGGTAGGAGGTAAGTTGGTTAGTGCACAGGCTGAGTCATATGGCTTGAAGCAGAATTTGACTGGTGAACAATATTTCTATGGTTTCCAGTTGGGTGCTACTTATAAGTTGACTGACAACTTCTCTGTATTCGGTGGTGCTCGCGCTGTATTGGCTAACAGCAAATATACAGGTGCTATCTCTAATATCACTGCTAACGGTGTGGCTGCAGGTGCTTACATGAATGGTTTGTTGACTCAGATTGAAGCGGGTTTGGGACAAATTGCTGTAGGTTTGGACAAAATTAGTGCAGGCTTGGCTCAGTTGGAACCGGTTAAGGATGTAGCTGGTTATAAGGAGCAGTATGTAGCTCTTCAACAACAACAAGCTGCCCTTCAGCAACAACAAGGTGAACTTCAACAGAAACAAGGTGCTCTTCAGCAAGGTGCTGCTTTGTTGGGTAGCGACTTCAATCTTGATTGTGCTCAGAGCGGTTTCGGTATCACTCCGATCATCGGTATTGACTGGAACTTGGGCAAGTTGAACTTGGCTGCCAAGTACGAATTCCGCACTAAGATTGAGTTGGAAAACGATTCAAAGAACACTAGTGCTAACGTAACAGCTTTGATGCCTGCTTATGCACATGGTGTGAAGAATCGTTCTGATATCCCGGCTCTCTTGACTTTGGGTGCTCAGTACTCAATTACAGACAACTTCCGCGCAATGGCTGGTGGTGTTTACTATTGGGACAAGGACGCTAAGGGTACTCCTGTAAAGGAAGGTGACAACACTTGGGAAGCAAACTTCGGTTTGGAATGGGATGTAACTGACAAGGTGTTGTTGAGCTTTGGTGGTCAGCGTACTCAGTTCGGTTTCGACGATGCAGATATGTCTGATACCAACTTCTTCACAGGTTGTTCAAGCTTGGCTATCGGTGGTGCATACAAGTTCTCTGAAAAGATGACATTGAACGTAGGTTACATGCACTCATTCTATGATGACCACAAGGTTGTTAATGCACAGAGCGGTATTACTCGCAACTACACTCGTAAGAACGATGCTGTAGGTGTATCTTTGGATATTAAGTTCTAAAAGAGAGAATTAGTTTATAGCAGAAAGCGGTTGCATCCCTTTAACGGGAGGCAGCCGCTTTTCTTTTTAAATCTCCATGCAGGAGGTTACACCAAAAGTGGTGGCAATGGCGGTTAATACCGTGATAACGATGTTCAGGATTTTTCCCCAGATGTCTTTGTTTCCCATGATGCTGATAAATGATAGATGATTTTATAATCCCCCTTCTTAAGGGGGATTGGTTAGTGAATCAATTACTCTTCCTCACCTCCGTCTTCCTCTTCTTCTGCAGAAGCCTCCTTGGCGTACTTGATGGCTACCTTCGAGAAGGTGAGCGATGCCAGGGCATTGGCCAGCACGGTGCCGGGACGGAAGTTGATTTTCGCACGCTTGATAAGGCTCTCGTTGTAGTCTTCCTCGGTGAGAGCGCCCTTGCCGTTGAGCGATACCTGGAGGGTGCAGAGTTCGCCCAAGCGAACGATTTCGCCGTTCTGAAGCGCTTCGGCCACCACATCTTCCAGCGCCACGAGCACGGCATACACATCGGCCTTGTTTACGGTACACGAACTTTGGATGCGCTCCGACATTTCGCGGATGTTCACATCGCCACGAGCCTGAGCCTGTGCATAATACTTGGGTGGAGTACCTTTTTCGCTTGGGTTACGGCGTGGTACAACGGAGTAGGTTACTGATCTTGCCATAGTTTCTTGGATTTAAGGTTTGAATAACTGTTTTCTGTTTTACTGTTTTCTGTTTAGTACGTGTCTTTCCGGATTGACGATGCAAAGATAATACCTCCGCAACCCCGCAATGTCCGTATTTGTCCGCCGATGTCCGTGTTTGTCCGGTATTGTCCGTATTAGGGTGAAAAAGATTCGTAATAGCTTGCAAAACGGCTTCAAATTTAGTATATTTGTATGTACTCCAGAAGTCAGGAATCATACATCATAAATCAAACCATACATGTTCAAAATCCGTCCTTACGGCAAGGCCGAACTGGCTTTGCTCTACCATCCGTGCAGCACACCCCAAACCGCCATGAAGAACCTCTATCGCTGGATAAAGGGCTGTCCGCTGCTCATGCAGGAGCTGGAAGAACTGCACTACCGCCCTAACCGCCATAGCTTCCTCACGCCCGAGGTAGCTGCCATTGTAAAGCATTTGGGAGAGCCATAACCGGCTCTCTACCGAAACATTTCCGCATTTTGCATAAAATGCAGATTTCCTTGCGGTAAAACGCCGAATTGCCTGCTTTTTCTCCTTCGGCAAAACAGAAAAACAGAAAACAGATATTTGTAAGAGAGTAAATATCCCCCTAATAAAATTTATAATTATATAATAATTATACTTGTTTTCATGAGTGTGGATTGCTGCTTACGATAATTGTTTTCTGTTTTATTGTTATTTCTGCATATCTAGTTTAATGTATCTTTGCGCTCGCAATCGGGATAGGTTCGTTCTTCAGTTCTCTAAAGGCTTCGTTCGCCCTAAGGTCGTCTGAGTGATATGAGAAGAAAAATTATGATTTCCCATGTGTTTTCTGGTTTAAATTGTATATCTTCGCATAATGAAAATTTATTCATATGGGTAAGGTAGAAAACAATAATAATGTCTGTTTGGTCAATCCCGACTATCAGCAGTTGGTGTGCGATATTACTTCGCTTTGGAATGAAGCCAAGGAGAAGGCTATCAGTGCTGTCAATACGGAGCTGCTCGAAGCCAACTGGCAAACTGGCAAGTATATTGTGGAGTTTGAACAGGGTGGAAAGAGCCGGGCTGAATATGGCAAGCAGCTGTTGGTCACTCTTGCCAAGGACTTGACTTTGCTGAATGGGAAGGGTTTTAACCGCACTAATCTGACATACATGAGAAAGCTTTATTTGGCTTTCCCAAAATGTGGGACGCTGTCCCACAAATTGTCGTGGAGCCATTATTATGAGATTCTCAAGTGTGACGATCCCTTGGAAATGCAGTTCTACTTGAAACAGTGTGTCAAGGAAGGATGGAAAGTGCGCGAACTGAAGCGACAGATGAAAAGTGCTCTGTTTCAGCGATTGGCATTAAGCACCGACAAGGAAGGCGTATTGGCTTTGGCCAATGAAGGGCATCAGGTGATGACTCCGCAAGACATTATCCGCGACCCCTTTGTGCTTGAATTTACCGGACTTCCGCAGAAGAAAAGATATAAGGAAACGGAGCTGGAAACGGCTCTCAAGACCAATATGGAGCAATTCCTTCTGGAGCTTGGACGAGGTTTTGCATTCATTGGCCGTCAGTATGTGATGCCTATCGGAAGTCGTCAGTTTAAGGTAGATTTGGTGTTCTATCATTGCATCCTGAAGTGTTATGTGCTGATAGACTTGAAGCGGGCTGAAATCAAGCATAACGACATCGGTCAGATGAATCTCTACCTGAATTATTTCAAGGCCGAAATTTGTCAACCCGACGATAATCCTCCCATCGGTATCGTGTTGGGAGCGAAAAAGGATGAGCTGCTGATGGAATATGCGCTTCAGGGGATAACCAATCATCTTTTTGCAGCCCGATACCAATTGTATCTGCCTAAGCGGGAGGAATTGCAGGCTCAGTTGGATAAATTGCTTGCCTGTACTAATATTGAAACAGAATAAACAGAAAAACAATAAACAGATAAAATGTATATTTGTGCTCGCAATCGGGAGGAAGAAACTCCTTCCGGTTGCGGGCATTTTTTATCGATTAACATCAATAATTATTAACTGCGAAGCTTGTCCGAGCCTTGCACCGGTGCATAATCTTGGATGCGCATCCACTCTGCAAGTCTAGCCTAAAACTTCTAGGTTATGAAAGACGAAAGAATGTTCCTGAATCAGGAACGCGTAGTGGATTTTCTGAATGTGTGCATCCGTAGCGGAAAGGCAGCCGAAGCACCGGGGCTGCTTATGAGCTGCATAGGCGAAGAACTGGCGGGCGTGTGTCACCGCTATTACCAGTCCGAACAACGTCCCGCCGAGAGCGTGCTTGCCCGGTATGCTAATCTCTCGCCTACCGACGGGCAGTTGCGCCGTGCGCTGCAACGCCTCCTGGCCGAGCCTGCTCCGGAGGGCACTCGTCCTACACTTTTCCATTCTCCGCGCCATTGGTTGTCGGTGTACAAGGCGCTTCATTTTCTCCACATGATAGACGATGAGTATGGCTGTATGGCGCGTATGGCGCAACGCATTGCGAAGCTTTATGGCGACGGATCGCCTGCCGTGCCTTGCCGTCGTGACGATTTGGCGAAGAAGAACATCGACAAGCCGTTCTGCCTGCCACTCACCGCATGGGAGCAGAAACACGCCTCGCCCGGCCTGTCTGCCTATTGGCAAATCGCCCTCCTTTTCCTCCAATTTCTGCACGAAGAGTGCGTAAGTAAGTGCGTCTGTTCGGCAGAACATCCGCAGTGATGTCCCGTCTGTGCGGATACTTTCGTTGTGTCAGAAAATCGTTGAATCTTTGTGGTGTGAAACAGAAACACTAACCTTTAAAGTAAAGAATTATGGAAGTAAAGATTCAGATTTCGGATGCTGTGTATGCACAGCTGTTGAACGGTACGAACCGCATGCGTGGAACCATTGGGCTGGTGAATCCCACGGAAGGAAACTTCAGCGAGCACCGCCGTTGGCAACCCAAACCCGGCACGCAGTACATGAAGCTGCCGCACGGACGGGTGAGCGTGTGCAATGGCGATGTGCGCATGAACCTGCGCATAGCCCGCGATGAGATGGTAGACGCTCCGCAAGCTATCTTGGGCGAAAGCGTGGATGCCAGCAATTTTGTGGAAATCATTACGGACGAAAACTTAAATGAGCGAGCATGAGTTTCGGAATAGCAAACAATGTGAAGGCGAGGGTTAGGGTATGTACGCCTACCCTCCTCAGCCTGACGCTCGACTCGGGGCAAGTGGCACAGATATGTGCTGAGATAGAAGATGCCTTGGAGAAGTGCCGACGGGGAGAAATAACGAAAGAGGAGTACGAAACGATGAAGGCGGAACTGAAGAAGCGATTGCCTATCTTTACCTTTCATGCTACCTTCAAGAACGGCCGGCGCAAGAATGAGGATGCCATACCGAGCGGACTCTCCATTTACGACCTCGACCACATACCCGATCCGCGGGCAAAGTGGGCGGAGATAGAAGCACGCAAGGAGGAGTTGGGAATCTTGCTGGCGCACATCTCGCCCAGCCTGGAAGGATTGCGACTGGTGTTTGCCGTGCAGCAGGGCATGTCGCTGGCCGAGGCGCAGGCATGGATGGCGCAGCAGCTGGGCGATGAAACGTATGATGCATGCGTGAAGGATTATGCCCGCTGCTCGTTTGCGGTGCCACGGGAGTATGTGCTTTATCAGAGCGAAGCGCTTTTTAATGAAGAATTAAGAACGAAGACTGCGGAGCTTGATGAGGGCTTTGCCCGAACTAATGAAGAATTGATTAATAATGAAGAACGAAAAATAATGAATGAAGAATCGCCTTCGGATGGTAAGAAAAATTCTTCATTCTTCATTCCTCATTCTTCATTAGAAACCTACCCGGAAACTTACGACGGGATACCCTACGAAACAATAGTAGAGGTGTTGGAAGAGCAGATGGGCGGACAACCGGAACATGGGTCGCGAAACACGTTCATCTTCTCCATGGCCTGCCACTTGAGGTATGTGTGCAACGACGATGCAAACTGGATTTCGCAAGTGCTGCCTACCTATGGCGAGGCGAAGGAAAAGTGGATGGCAAGCATCCGTAGCGCCTGTAGCCGGAACCAGACGAAGGCGATGCCACGCATCATGAAGCGCACATTGTCCATCTGTAGGCAGCAGATGGAGGAAACGGAAATCATCAGCCAGAAATCGGAACTCAACACTCCGCCTGCCATGCCGGTACGCCTCCCGCCGCTCATCAAGCTACTGGTAAGCAAGACACCGAAGATCTATCGGCCGGCTGTGGCGCATGCGGTGTTTCCTGCGCTGGCGGCGCATCTGTGGAAAACGTACTTCCGCTATATAGACAATGTGGAGCATGAAGCTACGCTGATGTGCTGCCTCATGGCCGGCACGGGAGCGGGAAAGAACTGCATCAGCGAACCGATAAACCGCATTATAGCCGATATACGCAAGCGCGACACGGACAACCTTCAGCGCGAAAAGGAGTGGAAGACGGAGATGCAGAGCAAGGGAGCCAACAAGGACAAGCGCCAGCGTCCGGAAGGATTGGTGATTCAGGAAATAGATCCGGACATGACGAATGCCGCCTTTGTGCAGCGGCTCTCGGATGCGGAGCAGCGCTTTCTCTACACGAGGATGAACGAGATAGACCAGTTCGATGCGCTGAAGACGAGCTCGAAAAGCAAGAACCATTTCCAAATTATGTGCTTGGCGTTCGACCCGGGTAATGTGTATGGACAAACGCGCGTGGGAACTGGTTCGGTGAGCGAGCGTGTGTGTATCCGTTTCAACTGGAATGCTTCGACCACCATCTATAAGGGACAGGCGTATTTCCGCTCTGTGCTGACCGACGGACCGATATCGCGCATCAACTTCTGTACCATTCCGGAGCAGCCCATCGGAGCAGACATGCCGGTGTACGGAACGTACGATGCCACCTTCGACGAAGAGCTTCGCCCGTACATCGAGCGGTTGAACAAGGCGCGCGGACTGGTGGAATGTAGAGGAGCACGGACGCTGGCCAAGAAGCTGCGGGAGGAGAATGCCGAGTTTGCCCGCTTGTCGCAAAGCCGTGTGTACGAGAATCTCTCGTTTCGTGCCAATGTCATAGCTTTTCTCAAGGCAATGGTGCTGTTCGTGGCGCAAGGTGGGGTGTGGGACAAGGTGACGGAGGATTTCATACGCTGGAGCTTGAAGTACGACATGTGGTGCAAGATGAAGTTTTTTGGCGCTGCCATAGAAGATGTGGAGAAGAGCAACATGTGCGAGAAAAGACGCGGTCCGCAGAATCTGCTCGACTTGCTGCCCGATGTGTTTACCCGCGACGAGGCGCAGCAGATGCGTTTGCGGCAGGGTATTGAGTTGGGTGGATTGGGAGCAATGCTGTCTACCTGGAAATCGCGGAAGTACATTGAGCCGGTGGGCGAGGAACGTACCGACGAGAATGCCGGACAACAGCAGTATGCCAAGACGGCGGCTTACTTGAACAGACGGTGATAAACAGTAAAACAGAAAACAGTTTAATGAAAGTTCAAAAATCGATGAATAAGAACCAATCGCGCGGAGAGAGAAACAACAATCCGCTGAACATCCGCCGCTCTGCCGACCAATGGGAGGGTGCACGCGACAAGCAGACCGACTGCAACTTCGTGCAATTCAAGAGCATGGCCTACGGCTACCGGGCGGCGTGGAAAATCTTGCAGAGTTACTACGGGCATTTCTGTAGCAAGGGGATGCTCTTCCAGGTGGGGAACATCGTCGGCCGATGGGCACCGCCGCTGGAGAACGATACGGAAAACTACATCCGCACGGTGCTCCGGCTGAGCGGGATAGGCGGGAAGGAGAACTTGCTGCCGCCGGAGAATGTAGATGGATACGGACGCTTGTCGAAACTGCTGGCTGCCATGACATGTGTGGAGTGTGGCATCGGCATGGAGCGGGTGGACTACGAAGCTATCTGCAACGGCTATCGACTTGCCTTCCCGGCCAACCGCCGCAAGCTGAACCGATGGCTATGCGAGGAGGATGAGTATCGGAATTGGTAAAGAGGGTAGGAGGGGCAGGTTTGCAGCCTGCCCCCCTTGCGAACAAACCCCATACAGATATGTTATGAAAGGAAAGTGTAAAAGATGAAACGAAAAGAAAAAAATGTGAAAATTGCTGTAATAAATCTTTTGTTTTCTTAAAAGAATCGCTAAATTTGCAAAAAAATCATAAAACGTCGACGTATGAGAATGAAAACGATTGTGAAATTAGGAACAATAGTTTCTGTACTCCTATTTGCATTGGCAGTAGGGTATTATGCTTTCATGCGTCTGGACATGGCAGACCGTAATCGCGATTTCAATCTCTTTTCCCTGGTTCCTTCCGATTGCACCGGTGTGTTGGAGAGCGACAATGTCAATGCTTTCTTGAATGAATATCCCAATTTGAATTATAGTCGGGAGTTGGACGATTTCCAGTCGTCCGGATTGTTCAGTTTCCTCATTGGTGAGCTGGACAAGTATGCCGACGATACGCATGGGGTGAACCATGACATGAGTCACCTGGTGGTGAGTTTCCACGAACCGGGTACCTCCATGGATCAGGTGGTGTATTTCCGTACCGGAGTGGTGGACGAGCATCTGCTGACCGACATCATGAAGGACTACATGCCGAACAATTTCTTGCCGAAGGAGGAATCTTATCGTGGCAAGTCGATGCTGATCTATCCGTTGGTTCACGACCGCTTCCTGGTGGCGTATACCGAAAAGGGATTTGTGGTGCTGAGCTATCAGAAACGTTTGGTGGAAGAGGTGATTGATGCGCAGCTGGACGAAACGGCGCTGATGGATGATGCCGTGTTCTCGGAAATCTTGAAGGACAAGAAGAAGCATCATTCGCTGAAGCTGTACGGGCGTTCGGTTCCTATGCCGTTCTTGGATTGCGATACCGATTGCTGGAGCGAGTACGATTTCTATATGAACAGCGATGTGATGTACCTGATGGGTAGCACCTACATGGCGGAAGATGCCGATGATGGCATGGATTGTCTTTCCGAACGATTGGCCGAAGTATCGGTGGTGAAGGAAGAGAATCTGCTTATCTCGGCCGACAAGGATTCTACGGCTTTCTACATGAACGAAGCTTATGATGATAACGATACCGGCGTGCGCTCCCTGTTCAATGAATGTGTGGCCAATCTTTCGAACGAGGCCGCTTTCTCCTTGGTGGTAGATATGAAGAGCATCGACGAGCGTCCGGAACGTTTCCAGTCTTATCTGCCGGCTTTCGTGCTGAAGAACGCACCGTTGTTCCGCTCGTTCATCCTTTCGGCTCAGTTTTCGTTGAGCGGCGAGCGTCCTTCCCATCTGTGGGTATTCACCTACAAGAACTAACGCAGGCGGTGTTTCAAGAAATGGGGCACCACCTTGCCGTAGATGTAGCCGATGGATACGATGGTGAGAATCGCTCCCACCAAATAAGCAAACTTGAATGTGGATATCTCGGCTATGTAACCTCCCACAACCATACCGATGCCTATACCTACATCCCATGAGGTGAGGTAGGTGCTGGTGGCTGTTCCGCGTTGGCTATTGGGTGCCAAGTTCACAAATAGCGTATTGTATGCCGGGAACATGATGCCGAATCCTACTCCCAACAACAAGGCGATGGCGAAGAAGAAAACTGTAGTAGCCGGTAAACTCCAACCGATGATCCATCCGCAGGCGCTCAGGCTGAAGAAGCAGGCGCACACCAGGCAAGAGCCGGTTTTAATCACTTGTGTAATCATTCCTTTATCGACCAACTTTCCGGAGAACAGGCGCGATACGGCCATACCGATGGCCATCAGCGTGAAGAAGAATCCGGTAGAGGCGGTGATGCCTATCTGCTTGGCATACATGGCTACATAGTTGGTAGTCATGCCGTAAGGAATGGACATGAGCAACAGGCTGATACCGGCTGGAATACCTTTCAGCAGGATGAAGCGGTCGAGCGAGATGGGTTCTCTTTTTACAGGCGGTTTGTAGGGTGTCTTCACTAGATATGCGCAGAGGAATCCCAAGATGCAGGCTCCCAACGAGCAACTGAATATCCAGGTATATCCCACGGCTGCCTCGTGCAGGAACAATCCCGCCATCGGACCGATGGACATGGCCGTATTATTGGCCAGTCCGTAGTATCCCAATCCTTCTCCGCGTCGGGAGGCAGGCATGATGTCGATGACAATGGTATTTCCGCTCACCGTAACCATGCCGAACGAGAATCCGTGGATAATGCGGAACATGATGAACAGGGTGAGTGTGCCGGCCAGCATATATCCTCCGAACATGGTGGTGAAAAGGAAGTAAGCTAACAGATAGAGTGGCTTTCGTGAAAAGGTGTCGAGCAGATAGCCGGAGAACGGGCGCATGCAGAGTGCAGCCACGGTATAGCATGAAAGAATGGCACCGATGCTGGTCTTGTCTGCACCGAACACTTCCTGCAAGTAGAAGGGGAGTACCGGTATCAGCAACCAGAAGCCGAAGTATTGCAGGAAGTTGGCTGCAATGATAAGCAGATAGCTGGGCGTGACGAGTCGTTCTTTCATGGGGAGATTAAATTAATCCCCCTTGTGAAGGGGGTAGGGGGATGTTCTATAGAAGATGGAAGCATCTGTCGTTAGAATAAGAAATGCCCATGAGACATCCCCCTTCCCCCCTTCATAAGGGGGACGATTATAAAGTTTTATTTAGTTTGCAGCTTCGAATTCCTTCAAGAAACGAGTGTCGTTTTCGGAGAACAAGCGAAGGTCGTTTACACGGTACTTCAAGTTGGTGATACGTTCGATACCCATACCGAGAGCGTAACCTGAATATACCTTGCTGTCGATGCCGTTGAGTTCGAGCACGTTCGGGTCAACCATACCGCAACCGAGGATTTCTACCCAACCTGTACCCTTGCAGAACGGACAACCCTTACCGCCACAGATGTTACAGCTGATGTCCATTTCTGCACTTGGTTCAGTAAATGGGAAGTAAGACGGGCGGAGACGGATCTGAGTCTGTTCGCCGAACATTTCCTTAGCGAAGAGGAGCAATACCTGCTTCAAGTCGGTGAACGATACGTTCTTGTCTACGTACAAAGCTTCTACCTGGTGGAAGAAAGCGTGTGCACGGTAGCTGATTGCTTCGTTACGGTATACACGACCCGGGCAGATGATGCGGATAGGCGGTTGTGTGTTTTCCATCACGCGGCTCTGTACCGATGAAGTGTGTGTACGGAGAATCACGTTCTTCTTCACGTCTTCTGCATTCGCTTCTACGAAGAATGTATCCTGCATGTCGCGAGCAGGGTGATCTTCTGCAAAGTTCATGGAAGAGAACACGTGCCAGTCGTCTTCAATTTCCGGACCATCGGCAATGCTGAATCCCAAACGGTGGAAGATGTCGATGATTTCGTTCTTCACGATGTTCAACGGGTGGCGTGTACCCAAACCGATAGGATAAGCGGTACGGGTCAAGTCCATTTCGGCAGCGCCGTTGTCTTGAGTGGCGAATGTTTCCTTCAAGGCAGCAATCTTTTCCTGTGCCTTAGTCTTCAGTTCGTTCACTTTCATACCTACTTCTTTCTTCTGTTCGGCAGGTACATTGCGGAAGTCGGCCATCAAGTCGTTGATAGCACCTTTCTTACTCAAGTATTTGATACGCAGCACTTCCAATTCTTCTGCATTGGAAGCTTGCAAGCCTTCAATTTCCTGAAGGAGTTGTTCTATTTTTGCTAACATAGTTCCTTGTTTATTTTTTAATGGCGACAAAGTTAGCGAATTAAACCGAATATTTTGCGGAAAAATAGAAAAAGAGATATATTTGCGTTGAATTTTTCTAAAACAAGTCAATGAAGAAACTGATTGTTGGATTGTGTTTGCTGGGATGCATGGCTTCTTGCGGTATCGGAAAGAAGAATGCGGATGCTCAGGAAGAAGCGATGGAGTTTGGTGATTCCATCGAATCCGTAGCAGATACATTGTGGGTAGAAGAGGTGGAAGAAGAACAGATAGTTCCGGTATCTGCCGATGAGAGTTTTGCCGATTTCTTGTACAATTTCGCGTTGAACGAGAAGTTGCAGCTTCGACGTATCCTTTTCCCTCTTCCTTATTATATGGATAACAAGAAGGATTCCATCGTGAAGGAAGAATGGGTACACGACCCGCTTTTCAGTCAGCAGGAGTTCTACACCATGCTCTTCGATAATTTGGACGATATAGAGTTGGAGAAAGATACGGCATCTACCAGCGTTCGCATCGAGTGGATTGATTTGAAGGCCATGAAGATGAAGCGCTATTACTTCGAGCGTATGTATGGTTGGTGGAAACTGGAGGCGATAGACGATGCTACCATGACCAAGGAAGACAACGGACAAGAAGATTTCTACGAATTCTACCAGCGCTTTGCCAATGACTCGGTTTTCCAGGCTGCTCGTGTGGCCGATCCGTTGCCGTTCATTGCTCCCGATCCGGATGACGATTTCCAGATTTTGGAAACGACCATACAGAAAGCACAATGGTTTACTTTCCAACCTCAGCTTCCGAACGAATACCTTACTAACATAAACTACGGACAGCGATTGGACAAGAACTCCCGTACCCGTGTCATCGATTTCCGCGGATGGGGAAATGGTTTCAGTAATACGCTTTACTTCCGTTGCAAGAACGGCGAGTGGTACCTCACCCGTTTCGAGGATTTGAGTAACTAAACGAAGAAGGATATGAAGATTACGATATTAGGTAGCGGAACATCAACTGGAGTACCCGAGATAGGTTGTACCTGTCCGGTTTGTACAAGTACCGATCCGAAGGACAAGCGTCTGCGTTGTTCGGGTTTGGTGGAGGTGAATGGTGTACGCATATTAATAGACTGCGGACCGGACTTCCGTGAACAGATGATGCGTCTGGACGAATTCAAACCATTGGATGCAGTCTTGGTCACTCACGAGCATTACGACCATGTGGGTGGGTTGGACGATCTCCGTCCGTTCTGCCGTTTCCGCGATGTACCGGTGTATGCCGAAGATTATATGGCGCAACGCCTTCGCGAACGTATTCCTTATTGTTTTGCCGAAAGTCTGTATCCGGGTGTTCCCCGTATCTTGTTGGAAGAAGTTCAGCCGGGAGTACCTTTCATTGTCCGCAATACTGAAGGCAAGGAAGTGGAAATCCTGCCTATCCGTGTGATGCATGGTAAGCTCCCTATCTTGGGATATCGCATCGGCAATATGGCGTGGGTAACGGATATGCTCACCATGCCCGAAAGTGAATACCCTTTGTTGCAGGGATTGGATGTGTTGGTCATGAACGCTTTGCGTCCGCAACCGCATGGTACGCATCAGAGCATCAGCGAGGCGTTGGAGAATGTCAAGTTGGTTGCTCCAAAGGAAACCTACTTTGTACACATGAGTCACCATGCCGGCTTGCATGCAGAGGCAGAAAAGGAACTTCCGCCTCATGTGTATTATGCGTATGATGGATTAGAGTTGTCACTCTGAATGGCACGCTAATCCCCCTTATGAAGGGGGTAGGGGGATGTGCCATTCGTATAGAAAAAGAATTTCAAAGTGTAATCGTCTTAATGGAATAAGCACATATCCCATTCAGTCCGCATTGCTCGCATTTCGGTTTGCGTGCGATGCATACATATCTTCCGTGCAGAATCAGCCAATGATGCGCTTTCGGCACAATCTCTTCCGGAATGTGTTTCATCAATTGTTTTTCTACCGATAGGGGAGTGGTACAACTTTTCGGTACCAAGCCGATGCGATGGCTCACGCGGAATACATGCGTATCTACCGCCATAGCCGCCTTGTTGAATACCACACTCTGAATCACATTTGCTGTTTTTCGTCCTACTCCCGGTAACTTGATCAGCTCCTCCAATGTACCCGGTACTTCGCTTCCAAAATCCTTTACCAGCATCTGCGCCATACCTACCAGATGCTTTGCCTTGTTGTTGGGATAGCTCACGCTACGGATGTATTCAAAGATGATTTCCGGTGTACTCGCAGCCAATGCTTCCGGTGTAGGGAAATCATGGAAGAGGGGAGGTGTAATCATATTCACTCGCTTATCGGTGCATTGGGCGCTGAGGATAACAGCTATCAGCAATTCGAAAGGATTGCTGTAGTTCAGTTCCGTCTCTGCCACCGGCATGGCTTGCTCAAAATAGGCTATCACCTTATCGTAAAGTTCTTTCTTTCTCATGGAGTAGGGATTTATAAAGACAAATATACTACATGTTTTCAGAAAATGGCTATCTTTGAGGCATAATCTTAAAACTAACGGAATACGATGATGAAAAATATTTTCAAGAGAATGGTATGGGGAACAGCCCTCTGTTTCTGTACGGCTACTGCTTCCTTGGCGCAAACATATACGCCTGCTCCCGAGAACTTGCAGGCACGCAAGGAGTTTCAAGACAATAAGTTCGGTATCTTCCTCCATTGGGGTGTCTATAGCATGACTGCCCGTGGCGAATGGTACATGAACGACCGCAACATCCATCGCGATGAATATGCTAAGCTTGCTTCGGGATTCTATCCGTCGAAGTTCGATGCGGCTCAGTGGGTGTCTCAAATCAAGGCGTCGGGCGCCAAGTATATCACCATCACCAGTCGTCATCACGACAGTTTCTCCATGTTCGATACCAAGGAATCGGATTACGACATCGTAGATGCCACTCCGTTCAAGCGCGATATCATCAAGGAACTGGCAGAAGAATGCCAGAAGCAAGGCATCAAGCTTCACTTCTATTATTCACACCTCGACTGGAAGCGTGAAGACTATCCGATAGGTAGAACAGGCAAGGGAACCGGCCGACCGAAAGGCAAGGAGAATTGGAATACCTATTATCAGTTCATGAACAACCAGCTCACCGAGCTGCTCACGAATTATGGCCCGATTGGTGCTATCTGGTTCGATGGTGTGTGGGATCAACCTGAAACTTTCAATTGGCAATTGGAAGAGCAGTATGCGTTGATTCACAAGCTTCAGCCGGCTTGCTTGGTAGGTAACAATCATCATCGTACTCCGTATGTAGGCGAAGATTTCCAGATGTTCGAACGCGACCTTCCGGGCGAAAACAAAGCCGGATATTCGGATGGTCAGGAAGTGAGTGCCCTTCCGCTCGAAACCTGCGAAACCATGAACCGCACTTGGGGATATAACATTGAAGACCAGAACTATAAATCTACCAAAACCTTGATTCAGTACTTGGTGCGTGCTGCCGGAAAGAATGCTAACTTGCTGATGAACATCGGTCCGCAACCCAATGGTGAATTGCCGGCCGTAGCCGTTCAGCGCATGAAAGAGATGGGTGAATGGATGGATCAGTATGGCGAAACCATTTATGGCACCCGTGGTGGCGATGTGGAACCGCATCCATGGGGCGTATCTACCCGCAAGGACAATCGCTTGTTCATCCACATCCTCGACTTGCAGGACAGCTCCCTGTATATCCCATTGAAAGCAAAGGTAAAGAAAGCTACTTGCTTTGTCGATGGTACACCTGTTGGTTTCTCGCAAGATAAGGAAGGCGTATTGCTCAAGCTCCCGAAAGTTCCTACCGAAACGGACTATGTGGTGGAATTGTTACTTAAATAAGCTTTGGAATAAAAGTTGAGATTCTTTTTCAGGAACTTCATCCGTGTTGGCGTTCAATGGCTTGCGATGAAGTTCCTGAATGAAGTTAATTAGTTTGCTATCTCATATTTCAACTTATTGCGAAGTAAGTCCAAGAGTTTAGCAAACTCAGCAGGTTTTCCATTTACGATAGTTGGCCAATTGGTACAGATAACAATCTTCTTATCTGCCAACTGAATAGTTGGGATATCTATCTTACGACCAAAAAAGTCTACACTTCCTTTTTCTGACAACAACTGGAGATAATGGTCATAATCCATAAAGACCCTATCCATGTTTTTCTTGAATCCGAAGGCTTCCTTCAATTGTTCATGAGTGGTACCAGGATGTTCCTTTATATAATAAGTAACTACATCATGTACAAATTCAGTTTTTTTGGAATAAATTTTGCCATTAAAACTATAATTAGAAGTGTCACGATTTCGTTCTCCCGGCTTCTTCATCGGGCCGTCAAATGCTTTTAAGTTAGTAACTGCCGAAAGCTCCAAAGTAGCAGTTACTACATCACCTAACGTTCCATCGTCACCTATAATGTCTGCTATCTTGTTAAGCAGGCTCGACACACTGAAAGCACGGCTGCTTAAAAAAGTTTCTTTCTGGCACATACGGAAAACTACCTTTTCCCACTCTTCATCAAATTCATCCGTTGAATCCAACGATTCTCTTTCCATATCTGTCAACGGACGAAGTTTCAATTTAGAAGCTATCTTTTCATTCCAATTCTTGAAATCCGGTTCTTCAGTCAATTGATTGTAAATATATGGATAAGCAATCTGTACACATACCAATGCATAATTAAGTACCTTACTTTGTTGTTCTTGTGCAGTAGAAACTTTTCCTTTTTGCATTTCATTGATGATGGATATCAGTGCCAATGTATTGGTCAATCGTTTCAAGGAGCGAGGATTGCTACCGACTGACAATCTGGTTATTTCAGACAAGGTTTCAGCAAGCGAAGGGTTATTCAATTCTTCGTCACTGAAAAACTCTATCTTACGTAAAGCATCCACCAAGAATGCATCTACCGAATAAGATGCCACCGGCATAGAGAATGGAAGTTGGATAATCTTATCAAAGAATGAACGGAATTCCCTTTCGTTGGCATCTGTCAATTCTCCAAACTTAGGCTTGAGCCCCTTGATTACTACATCATAGTCAATAGCTAAAACGAACACGCATTTTTCCAAATCGAAAATGTTCTTCAAAAGTTCCAGTATCTCTACGGCAACCGGAGGGTCTATACGGTCAAGGTCATCAATATAGAATGTAAAACCTGTTTTAGTGGTATCACGTGATAGAGCTGCATCAATTAGATTAGCAATTTCTTCCTTCAATTGGGAAATTTCAGAAAGTGAGGATTTTTGTGCTCCATTGTCAAAAAGTTCATCCACTAAACCGCTTTCGATTCCTACTACATTGACAGCAGCCTTAGTGCCAACCGAAGCCATTCGTTTAAATAAACCACCAATTTTCTTTTTGCTTTCTTGCCATTTGTCTGTACTTGGATTCAGTTCACCAATTTGGTTAATAATACCCTCTAATATGGAAATAATGGCTTGTGATGGAGATTTCATCAAAGAATATTGCCAGGTGTTTATCCAAATAGGATAATAAGGAGCTGCATCCACTTCACAAAGATGATGGCGTAACATATTCATTAATGATGTTTTTCCACTACCCCATTCCCCTTGAAGAGCAATGGTAATGGGAGTATCAGTCAACTTGATATATTTAATCAACGCATCTTGATAAACTTGTATCCCAAACAAGTCGGCCTGCGTATGTTTACGAGGCACATCTATTATACTTGACTTCATAAATAGGTTCTATTATTTTATTGTATATTTTTCTTTATGATAAACTGTTGTAGGAATTACAGCTACAGCTTCTACCCACAAATAATTTGTATAACGCATACGTTCGTTTTCAAATCCTAAATAAATGGTTTTTGAACCATTGACCGGAATCCGTCCATTGCATGATTGCGTACCCAATGTAGAATAATCCACATCATAAGTCAGTTCAGATGCAGCATGTGTACCGTCTTGAAATTTCTTGGCTTGCGATTGATTACGGAATAAGTACATGTTGCAATATGCATCTTCATCCCGGATAGGACGATTGTCATCCAATATCATATTTAAGATATCTGAGCTCTTAGTACTTTCATAAGCAGGAAGTCCCAACATGTTGATTTTCCGATAAGAATAATTCAGGTTGTTACAGAACTTACCATCTTCACTTTTTCCTCCTTCACTTGTATCAATACGCATCGTATATAAAATGTCGGTTGCACCAGCAGGAACTTGAATAGCGACCAATGCTCTAGCAGAACCTGAAAAAGCCGCTTTTATCTGTCCACGCAAAGTAAACTTTCTTAGCTCTTCAAAGATGTTTTGCATCTTTATGGCTTTGGAAGCTACTGCTCCGAATTCTCCTTTTGCACATTCCACTTTTTGTGTAACCACTTGCGGACGATTATCCAAATCCTTGTCTGAAATTGGCTCGTACCCTATATTGATTGACACATATTGTTTTTCTTGTGGTGATATTTCCAGAGTATAAATACCTTCGTTTGCAATCAATATTGTATCTATCGCTTGATTATGATAACTCTTTATCAACTTTTCGACATCAACATTACGTAAAGCTATACTGGCTTTTCCTGTTGCATGTACATCCAAGTATAACTTTTCTCCTTTCCTCATAAAGAAAGGAAAAACTGTTTTTGAAGAAAATATTCCATTAGGTTCATGAAAAATTACTTGCTTGCCTGCATTCAGATAATTGTTTTTAATATCATCCATAGATGCCGTTTGCAAGAACTCAATACGTTGCTTCAAAGAATCGCATACCTTGAGAGTAGCCAAATTCATTTCCTTATCGTTGTACTCATATTTCAATTTGGATATCTTGTACATTAGTTGTTGCAATTGCTTTGGAGAAGCATTGGTTGAAATAGCATTCCAAATACTGTCTATTTCTTGTACTTGCAACAAAGCTTTATTATAATAATAGGTATCCCTTTCGGATAATTGGAATCCTGAAACATCATCCTTTTGAAAGACAGCAACGAGCAAAGCAACAATTGCCACTAGAGAACAAATGCCCCATACTTTCACATTATATACCCATGCAGGCATCCTATATGTACTTGATTTTTTCTTTGTTGTTCTTTTCTTTGCCATTATTCTGTTACCCCCATTTTATATTCATTCAATGCTCTTTGCAATTTCGTTTTCATGTTCCGATAACTATATTGCTGATAGTTTTCCGCATGTGATGAGCGGTCTACATTCTGACGAAACCAAACGGCATGCTCATTCAAGAATTCCCCTACATCCGAAATCTTACCTTGTTCACATAAGTGATCCATTACATCCAATAAGTAATTGTAATAACACTGTGCATTGCCTGCATAATGCGGATCCTCATATTCTAACTCATGATATTTCCAGGCCTTTTCGTATTCACCTTTTTTTATCAAAGATGGGTATATTATTGAAACAGCTTCTTTGGTATATTTAGCTGTTTTATAAAGGGATTCGTACTGCATTTCATACATCGAACAATGTTCTGGTGTTATTCTTTCAAATACAAACACAGCATTGTCCACATCTTCAATGGCTACATACTCTTCTATCAACAACAAGGCATAACGGTAGCGTTCTTTCTCCATCACGTCTGGCAATAGCATTTTGGCTTCACTGAGATTCCCTTTGTCTATAGCTTCTGCTACTTCTTCATGTGGGGATGTAATGGAAGCATACATATTCGATATGCCATCAACGCAAGCCTCCACTAATCCAATAATGATACTAATGGCTATTAGTCCTATTATTATGTACCTTGTCATTGCTTCCCTTTATTTACGCTTTTTGCTTTTACCTGTAACTGCTTTTAAAACTACTCCGCCTATTTTTCGTTCCACACCATGCTTTGTGGTTGGTATTCCGATAGACTTTGCAACTTTTTGCTTAACTGCACTGATTCCCAATGCACGTTTTAATGAAAATGAAAGACCTGGTATTTTCATAACTATTATTACTATTGACGTTACATTTAACAATTCCCTTAAAATGTAAATCTACTTACAACGCTTAAGTGATTCTTTTGCACTCTCTATTTGACGTTTGTAGCTCTCAATATTGCGGTCGTGACGAGCAGCAGCATCTATCTTACTCTTGCGATAACTGGCTTTTGATGATTGTGTTGACGCACCTTTAATCAATGATGCGTAACGTTCATTATCTCTTTTTTTTGCCTCTTTTTCTTTTGTCATTGAGGCTCGCAAGTCAATTATTTTCTTTTTGTAATACTCCTTACTCATAGTTATTGATTAAAATAAAATAGTGATGAGGCTGACTAGAATGCAAAACCTCATCACTATAATAATTACTTGCCGGCAGCAGTCAGTGTGATACTATTGTCAGCCAACTTAGAATCATCTGCATTGGCTACTTGTACACCGATACCATAAAGTTCAGCAACTTTCTTTTCAAAGTTACCTACCTGCATGTTACCCTTTACAACAAGGTCACCACCCTTTGCACCTTCTGCACGAATTGAAGCCAATGTAGCGTCATCATCTGCAAATGCACCTTTGCAAGTTGCACTCTTATACACGCGAAGTGTAGCACCAAAACTTTCTTTGAAATTAGCCTTCAAGGTCTTTACCTTGGTACGGCCGTTTAATGTAAATTCTGCCATAATTCTTATGCTTATACGTTTATTAAACAATAGTTAAATTTTATATTCTCAATATCTGTATGATTCCATTGAATTTCGTATTCTTTCTCAACTTCAAAATTTGGATGGGTTTTAGCACAAGTGCTATTAGGATTTAACCAATGCTTAATGATAGAGTGTTTTCCTTTTGACATACTAAAATTTACATGATTTGAAGATGCTTTACTTTCCTTTTCGTAAGATTCGTCATTTGTAACAAAAACCGCTAAGCCACCTTTTACATTACCAAAGCGGTTTCGTACTAGCTCTATGCGACGTACATCTTTCCAGAAATCATACATACCCAAGTCTTGTGCACCTTGATTTTTCATCACAACTACTTTATTTTTCAAAAATTCTCCCAATCGGGCTATTTCCTTTTCTACCTTTTTGGTCTTGTATTTCAATTCTATCAAGAAGTATTTCTCTTCTTTTCGGACAACTATATCAATTCGAAGTTCGCTTTGCCATACATAATCTTTAAGTTCTGTTTGTGGTACATAATATTCCACATCAACATCATCATAATGTTTTGATTCGCGCAAATAGGTGGCCAAATGCATTTGAAAGTCACGTTCATTAAAAAGCAACTCATTATTGTTGTCCAAGAATAAGAGAATGTCCGTCTGTACTAAATCCTGTAATTTCTCCATAAAAAGAATATTTAATATTCCCCTCTCGCAGCCTGTCCGATAGTTATTTCATTCGGGACACACTTCTTTCCTTCCTTATCTTTGATTTGTACAGTTACACCAAAGTTCGTGTCAAACAATTGTTCAGCATCACCTACCTTCATGCTGGCTTTGATTTTCAATCCATCGGCATGCGTATTGACTGTTTTTGAAGTTTTACTATTGAGAGCTGCAAGTGTCAGTTCCGGGTCGGCAATCTTGACACCTTTATAGAATACTAATGACAAGTCGAATGCCTTCTTGAAGTCGGCAGAAATGGTTTTCAACTTCTTTTGTGGAGCTACGGTAAATTCAGCATTCTTGAATTTATCCAGAAAGTTATTCAATATACCCATAGTATTGTTGTTTAAAGTTTAAATCGGACAAAGGTTATAGGCATAAGAAAAGCGTGAGACTTGTTCCATTCATCGCTATCGGGCATCGCCAAACGCCTTGCAAAAATGAATAAAGAAACAATAATCCCACGCTGTAAGGTATATGTCAAGAGAGTACAGCATGGGCTATACACACATATACAAACAGAATGAGCGTTGTCATTGTCTCCATCCCTTTGCGTGAAATTGGCGATTTCGATAGCAGGATAAAGCAAAAAAACGCTTTCTTAGCATCCTACCATTTCTCCAGTAGGATATCGCAAAGATACATTTTTTATTTTACAATGCAACGCTCAAATAAGAATATTCATTTCTGGGTCAAAAAATGACCGATAAACTTGCTGTATAATACCATTAGTTTCACAAGTCCGAACGCAAATATACTTAATTTTGCCAATCCCTTTGCATTTCATTGGGCAAATTTAGTTTATTGCTTACATCTATTTTGGTCCATTTTAGTCCTTTTGATACGTTAGTGCATTTTACTTATAACGTAATCCATACATAAGGAAATAAGACGTATATTTGTCGCAACTATAAAAATCAACCCCAAAATGAATTCACAAACGTATGAATCTTCAGCATCAGGCTATTTAATCAATGGTTTCGAGGGTATAGACTATCGCTTTACAAATATAGAAGTGATAATGCATACGGGACATAACATATTAGCCAAAGCAAAAAGGTACGGAAGATGGTGGATGCTGAAAGCAATAAAGGCAGAAGAAGCCCAACAAACGGTATACCAACAAATGTTACGCAAGGAATTGGAAATACTGATGCAGTTGCAGCATCCTAACATCATACAAACCACCGGAATGGAGTTTGTAGAAACATTAGGTATGTGCATTGTCATGGAATATGTGGATGGTATGCGACTGGACGAATGGCTATCTACTCAACCGGTCAAAGACAAAAGACTTCGTTTGGTAACAGAATTGTTGAAAGCCATAGAATATGTACATTTGGCAGGAATAGTCCATCGTGACTTGAAGCCGAGTAACATTATGGTTACCCGAAATGGAGAAAACATTAAGCTGATAGACTTTGGTTTAGCAGACAATGACCATATGGCTATACTAAAGCAACCGGCTGGTACACCTCGATACATGTCGCCCGAACAGGCATCCAACAGTATTCCTGATATAAGAAATGACATTTATAGTTTGGGTATCATTCTGCAATCCCTTCTACCCGAAAAAGCATTTAAGGCCATTGTTGCAAAATGTTATCTTCCTATCGACAAACGTTATACCAATGTAATACAAATATTTGATGCCATACAGAATAAGACCAAAGCGAAGAAAAGATTGCTAACTTATTCCAGTGCTATGATTATTGCTGTATTGTTTGTTGGAACTTTTATACAGACATGGAGAATACAGAAGATGGAGAATAAGCGTTTCCGCATAGAGAACGCCATAAGGGAAGGTACACGAAAAGTGGACATGGCTTTTCAATTGGCAGGAGTAGATGAACGTTTGGATACGTGTACAAACTATTATTATATTTCAGATGATATACAGAAACACTTCATGGACGGAAGTCATGTAGCTAATCAGTATATAGATTCTATACGCATATATTTTTCAGACATCGAAATGTATGAAATATCCAATGCCATACACATGCATAACGGAAGCCGTTTGAAAAAATGGAATGAAAAGACTGAACCATTGCTTAACAAATTAATAAACAAACCATGAAAAAGCCAATCTGTATAGATGTAGAAAAGGCCATAAGCAAGGAAGTGCGAACTCCTAAAGATTTTGAAGAGCTACGTGAACGTATCTACGAACGCTTGCATCTGATGATCAGTTCTACAACATTGAAACGGATATGGGGATATTTGAATGATAATGTGCAGACACGGCCTGGCACACTTGATATTCTTGCTCAATTCATTGGATACTCGAACTTTCAGGATTATGCAAATAGTAAAGTTCAACATCAAGAGGAAATTCAAAGTTCTCCTGTAATGTCTCGTAAACTGAATGTACAAGATGATCTGAAAGTGAATGATAAGTTGCTTCTTACCTGGCATCCCAGTCGCCAATGCGAAATCATTTATATGGGTAATCTTTCTTTTCGGGTATTGTCGTCATGCAATACGAGAATCCTTGCTGGAGATACATTCACTTGTAGTCTCTTTATTGAAGGAGAACCGCTTTATATCGATAACTTACGGCAGGCGAGCAGACCTCCAGTTGCTTATGTATGTGGGAAAAAATCAGGAATCAGATTCGAAAGGATTTTTTAATTTACTTTGTAGGTAGAGCATTAAGTGAAAACAAGCAAAAACTTCCTTCTCTAAACTGTAATTTCAAGATATATTAGTATCTTTGAACAGAGGTATAAAATATCTCAAACTATGATTTATAAATACTGAATCATGGTATTTACGAATTATGATTTGAAATTTATATGTCAAACCATGGGAAATAGGTATATTCCTAAAAGAAAAGTCTTGGATAACTATATCTTAGAATTTAATCAACAGAAAATAAGATGAAAGCAAAATACGATTTTAGAGTGATGCCCAATTTGCAGGGCAAGGAAGAGGAGTTGGGATTGTATCCTCAGTTAGTTACTTCGGGTACGATAACCATGAAGGACTTGATGGAGCGTGCTTCCCGTCATTCGGGATTCAATCCGGCCGAAGTGTTGGGAATAGTCACTTTCTTGGAAGATGCGATGGTAGAATACCTCTCGCAAGGCTATCATGTGAAGTTGGGCGATATTGGAACTTTTTCTGCCGGTCTCACAAGTCGGAAGGTAATGAGTAAAGAAGAAATTCGGGCGAATTCCGTTCATTTCGATAATGTACATTTTAAGGCAGACAAGAAGTTTCGGAAGAAAATCGGGATGGAAATGAAGTTGGAGAGGGTGGAGCCTTATCGGGCATTCCAAACTTCTTCCGATGAATATACTCCCGAGGAACGTTTCCAATTGTTGATGGCTCATTTGGATGCAAACGGTTTCATTACTTGCAAGAAGTATTCCGAAATAACCGGTCTTCTGAAGAACAAGGCAAGTGCCGAGCTTCGGAAATGGGCAGAAGAAGGACGCATTTCCAGAGAAGGGCGTGTGCCGCATGTGATGTATCTCAAAAAGGGAATTTCGTGAATAAACTTCATTTGGGAACTTCATCGTAACTTATTGAAAGATAATGTAAATGAAGTTCTTGAAGAAGAAAACGGTCCTTCAGTTTAAATCTTATAAAGATAGAAAAATGAAATATCGTACAATCATATTATCAGTTATGATATTGTCATGTCTTATCGGATATGGCATTTTTGCTGGGAAATGGGGAAGAAGTTATCCCGCTCACCCCATCGTCATCGTCTTTGATAACGATGCCCATTGCGCCATAGATGGATATGCCAAACTCACGGCATTGAGGGAGCAACAACGGAAAGAGACTCCTTATGTTACTACCGTTTCCTGTGGCGATTTCGTGCAGGGTGATGTGGTGGGCTCCCTCTCGAAAGGAGAGAACATCGTTGCAGTTATGAACGAGGTGAAGTACGATGTGGTGACTTTGGGAAATCATGAGTTCGATTTCGGAATGTCGCAACTCTTCAAGCTTACGGATAGCTTGGATGCTTCCGTAGTTAGCGCCAATTTCTGCGATTTTCGTACCGATAGCCTGATTTTCCAACCTTATCAAATTGTTCGTTACGGTGAGGTCGATATCGCTTATTTGGGTCTGATTACAACCACTACGGCTACCATGGTAGCACCTCTTACTTTTACGGATGCCAGCGGACAGATTGCTTATGGATTCTCTCGACCGACCTTCTACCAGAAGGTGCAACGCTCTATTGACCAAGCTCGTGCCGAGGGAGCGGATTATGTAGTCGTGCTGGCGCATTTGGGAGGTTCGGATCGAGGAGAACATCCCAGCTCGGTCAGTCTGATTGCACGGACTACGGGAATTGATGCGGTACTCGATGGACACGACCATCGTGTCATTTCTGATACGTTGGTGCGGAATCGAAAAGGAAATCCGGTATTGCTTTCCTCCACCGGTTGTAAGTTCCAAAACATCGGTTTGCTAACCCTTTCTACCGATGGAAAATTCAGTACAAAGTTGGTTCCCTCTGCCGAAGTAGAAGCATCTGCTGATGTAAGTGCTTTTGTGGAAAGCATCAAACAGAAAACTTTGGAAGACGGACGGCGTGTAGTAGGCAGAAGTGAGGTGAATCTTGTTGCCGATAACGAAACGGACGGTCGTTTGGTACGCTATCGGGAAACCAATCTGGGTGACTTTTGTACCGATGCTTTTCGTCATGTCTTGAACACGGATGTGGCTATGATTAACGGAGGCGGTATCCGTGCCAACTTGCCCGAAGGTAATGTTAACTACAATGATTTGCTTTCCGTTTTTCCATTCAACAATAAGGCTTGTACGGCTACGATGACCGGTCAGCAGTTGGTCGATGCGTTGGAGTTTTCCGTAAGTTTCTTGCCCGAAGAAAATGGTAGCTTTATGCAGGTCAGCGGAGTGAAGTTTGTGGCCGATGCTTCCGTGCCGAGTCCGGTGCAGGTGGATGAGCATCATCTGTTTGCCGGAGTGGGAGAGGGACAGCGTCGTGTCTCCGAGGTGCAGGTTTGGGACAAGGCCAGCCGACAGTATCTCCCCGTAGACTTGGACCGTACCTATACCCTTGCCAGCTTCGACTATCAGATCAAGAACTTGGGATGTGCCGGCATATTCCGCTATGCCACCTTGCTGGAAGAGCATTTGCCTCAAGACATCGAAGTGCTTGCAACCTACATCCGACGGGTGTTGGGCGGACGGATAGGGAAACGATACATGCAAGCAGATGGTAGGATGACGATAAAATGAACAGGATAAAGTAATAAAAAAGGAAGAATCTTGTTGGAAGAAGATTGTTTTTTCCTATCTTTGCTGATACTTAATCTAATAACAGGAAATATGGAAAAGCATATCTTTTTGGCCTTCGATTTGGGGGCTACAAGCGGTCGTTCCATTTTGGGAACAGTGGCAGATGGTAAAGTGGAAATCAAGGAATTGACGCGTTTCCCGAATGCAGTAACCGAACTTCACGGAAAGTATTATTGGAATCTTATGGGCTTGTACCAGGCATTGAGAGAAGGCTTGGTGGCTTGCAACAAGGAAGGCATCGTGCCTGAATCAATCGGTATCGATACATGGGGTGTCGATGTAGTGCCTATTGCCGAAGATGGTTCCATCCTCAGCATGCCTCGTGCTTACCGCGACCCATACACCGTAGGAATGCCCGAACGTTTCTTTGAAAAGGTTCCCAGAGAAAAAGTGTACGAAAAGACCGGTATCCAGATTATGAACTTCAATACCCTGTATCAGATTTTTGCAGGTATGGAGACTGATTATGTACCGATGAAGCAAGCCAAGTATCTGTTGTTCATGCCGGATGCATTGGCCTATATGCTCACAGGCGAGAAGGTGTGCGAGTACACCATTTCTTCCACTTCGCAGATTTTGGATCCACGCACCAAGGATTTCGACAAGGAATTGCTCGAAGCGGCAGGTGTCGATGCTTCTATCCTCAGCAAGCCGGTGATGCCGGGCACTGTGGTAGGTACGCTTACCGATGCTTTGGCTCAATACAGCCGTTTGGGTAAGGTGAATGTAGTGTCGGTAGCCGGTCACGATACTGCTTCGGCCGTAGCAGCTGTTCCTGCGTTGGACGAAAACTTCGCTTACCTCAGCTCGGGTACCTGGTCGTTGATGGGTATCGAGTCGAAGGAACCGATCATTACTCCCGAAACATACGAATTGAACTATACCAACGAAGGTGGCGTAGAAGGAACTACCCGCTTCTTGAAGAACATCTGCGGTATGTGGATTCTGGAACAGTGCCGCAAGGAATGGGCGTTGTTGGGCAAGGACTACAGCTATCCGCAGATAGTGGAAATGGCGATGGGAGCCGAACCGTTCAAGGCATTCATCCAGCCGGACGATCCTTCGTTTGCCAATCCTCCTTCTATGCTTGAAGCTATCGATGCTTTCTGCGAACGTAACGGTCAGGAAAAGCCGGCCAACGATGCACAGGTGGTCCGCTTGATTTTCGAAAGCTTGGCATTGCGTTATCGTCAGGTATTGGAAGATTTGGACCGCATTGCTTCGCATCCTATTGAACGCTTGCACATCATCGGCGGTGGCTCGAAGAACCGCTTGTTGAACCAGCTCACAGCCAATGCCATCGGTCGCAAGGTCGTTGCCGGTCCGTCGGAAGCAACCGCTATCGGTAATGTCATGATTCAGGCCATGGCTGCCGGTGTCGTTTCTTCTTTGCAGGAAATGCGCAGTATCATCCACGCTTCCATCGAAACCGAAGAATTCATTCCGGCAGCGGTAGCCGAATGGGAAGCTGCTTATCAGCGTTTTGTAGGTTTAAAATAAGAAGTTTATGAATATAAAGTCTATTCTTAATATGGTGGTTGCAGTATGTATGGTCTTGTTGGCCGGATGTGCTGCTCCCACTGCACAGGAGTATGGTAAATGGACCGAAGCATTTGATGCGTCTGCTTGGGAATCTTCTCAATGGATTTCGGTGGTCGATGCTCCCGTGATTACAGGCAAGACTGGCGATAGTCAGAACAATCGTGCGGCCGATGGTGCCAGCTGGTTCGTGTCTGTGGTAAAGAACGAACAACAGGTGGTTTCCGCCAAGTGGATGACTACCGGCCTCGGTGTATACGAAATCTATGTAAACGGTAAGCCGATTGGTAAGGAATTCATGAAGCCGGGTTATACGCATTATGCCAAGACTCGCCGTTCGTTCACTTACGATGTAACCGATGCCTTCCAAACCAAGGCCGGCGCCGAAAACCAGCTCTCGGCACAAGTCACTCCGGGTTGGTGGGCTGATAAAATTATTACTCCTCATGGTCACGAAGGCTTCCTCGGCAAGAAGTGCGCCTTCCGTGGGGTGTTGGAACTTACTTATGCCGATGGTAGCCAGAAGCTCTATGGTACTGATTTGGAAAACTGGAAAGCCGGTATCGCTGGTCCCGTGAAGCATGCAGCTATCTTCGATGGTGAATCTTACGATGCTCGTGTACCGATGGGCTATGCATCAGTAGCCAACCTCAAGGCACCAGAGCTGAACACCGAGTTCCAAGGCGAGATTCTTCCTTCTGCCGGAGCCGAAATCTATCTCCGTAAGGATTTGACTTTGGCACCTGTCAAGGCATATCTTTGGCAAGGTGTAGAAGGAGCCAAGAAAGAGGAATACGGTAAGGTCATCATTACCAAGGAATATGCATCGGGCGAAGAAATGACTCTCAAGCCGGGCGAAACATTGGTGGTGGACTTCGGTCAGAACTGTGCCGGTGTGCCTTCGTTCGTGTTCAAGGCTGCCGAAGGTACTACTTTGACTTGTCTCCCTGCCGAACTCCTGAATGATGGCAACGGAGCCAAGAGCCGTGGCATGGATGGACCGGAAGGCAGCGTGCACCGCTTGAATCTCCGCATCCCTGAAACCGGTATGATACTCGATTATACTTTTGCCGGAAGTGCAGATTATGAATCCTACTATCCGCAACATACCTTCTTCGGCTATCGTTTCGTGTCGCTCACGGCTACCGGCGAAGTGGCTATCCGCTCGTTGGAATCCATTCCGGTAACATCCATTGCTAAGGAAATGGAAATCGGTACTATCCAAACTGGTAATGAATCCATCAACAAGCTCATCGCCAATACCTATTGGGGACAACTCTCCAATTATCTCTCTGTGCCTACCGATTGTCCGCAACGCAACGAACGTTTGGGATGGACTGCTGATACACAGGTGTTTACGGAAACAGGATCTTTCTTTGCCAATACGCTTACCTTCTTCCACAAGTGGATGCGCGATATGCGCGATAGCCAAAGTCCGCAAGGTGGATATCCAAGTGTAGCTCCTTTCGGTCAGTATGGCAACGAAACCATGCGTTTGGGTTGGGCCGATGCCGGTATCATCGTGCCTTGGACCATCTGGAAGCAGTTTGGCGACCGTCAGATTGTGGAAGAGAACTGGGAGTCTATGGACAAGTACATGACTTATGTACACGAAACCAAGTACGACTTCGATACCCACAGAGCCGAAAACGGTAATCATCAGTATGCCGACTGGTTGAGCTATGAAGCGCTCGAATCTTGTGTAGGTCTTTGCTGGGGACCGAAGGGTCTTCTCCCCGAAGCCATCGTTTATTATAATTACCTCAGTGCTTCTTACTGGGCATTGGATGCTACCTATATGGCCGATATGGCTGAGGCTACCGGACGCGATACAGCTCGCTATCAGCAGATGGCAGAAGATGCTAAGGCATATTTGCGTGAGCAGTTCCTGAACGCCGATGGCTCCTTCAAACTCGATGTACTCAACACCATGCAGACACCGGCCTTGTTTGCCTTGAAGAACGGCTTATTGGAAGGCGATGCTAAGGCAGCAATGCAAGCACGTTTGCGCAAGAACTTCGAGGAGCATGACAATTGTTTGCAGACCGGCTTCTTGGGTACTTCCATCCTCATGGCTACTTTGACCGAGAACGGCATGGAAGATATCGCATACGAACTCCTCTTCCAGCGCAAGAACCCAAGCTGGCTCTATTCCATCGACAATGGTGCCACTACCATCTGGGAACGTTGGAACAGCTATATGGTAGACGAGGGCATGGGTCCGCGCGGCATGAACAGCTTCAATCACTATGCTTACGGATGTGTATGCGAATGGATTTGGGAAACGGCTGCCGGCATTGCTTCCAGTCCTGCCGAACCGGGCTTCCAGCACATCATCATGAAACCGATACCCGACAAGCGTTTGGGTTTTGTGAAAGCTGAATACCAGTCGGCTGCCGGTCTCATCAAGAGTGCATGGCGCTATGAAGGCGACCAATGGATTTGGGACTTCACCATTCCGGAAGGTGCTACCGCATCGGTTACTCTTCCAGGCGAAACCGAAGCCAAGGAATATACCGTCGGTACTTATCAGATTATTAAATAAAAGCGAACAAGGGGATGCTATAACGGGAGAGCATAGAAAAAGTCCCCTTGACAAAATGGAAGAAATGGTATGTATCCAATATTAGGATATGTACCATTTCTTTTATTGGACATTAATATAAATTCGTGCAGATACTCCTTGCAACGAAGGAATTTTATAGTTTTTTTGTAATTTCTTTGCTAAAAGAATCAGTTAAAACATATTTTTTCGTAGTTTTGTAAACAATTCTATTTGAAAAACTATGAAAGAACAACTGGAATCACTCAATACCGTAACGATAAATTTTGGCGAGGGGGGTATGATGATCGTAAATATCATACTCGCTTTCGTGATGTTCGGAGTCGCCCTAGGCATCAAGATGAATGCTTTGAAGGACATTATTCATAAACCCAAGTCCATCATGGTAGGGATGCTGTTGCAATGGTTTGCACTTCCTGCAATCACTTTTGTCATAGCCATGGCTTTGAGCCCTTACATCACCCCGATGATTGCGCTGGGTATGATCTTGATTGCTTCGTGTCCGGGTGGCAACATATCGAACTTCCTGTCGGCACTCTCGAACGGTAACATTGCACTCTCCGTTTCGCTCACGGCCATTACCACGGCGTTCTCGCCCATCATTACTCCGTTCAACTTCTTTTTCTGGGGGAACCTGTACAGCCACTTCATCAGTGTGAAAAATGACATCCCCCAGTTGGTGATTCCGTTCTTCCCTATGCTGGAACAGATTTTGTTGCTGTTAGGGCTTCCGGTGGTGCTGGGCTTGCTCTTTGCACGCTACTTCCCGGTGGCAACCAAAAAGATTACCGCACCGCTGCAAGGCCTCTCGGTATTGCTCTTTGTAGGGATGGTGGCTGTAGCCTTTGTACAGAATTTCCAGATATTCATCGACAATATCTTCTACGTATTCTTCATCGTGGCCCTTCACAATGGGGCTGCCCTGGCTACCGGATACTTTGGCGGTAGACTGGCAAGGCTAAAGGAGTGCAACGTGAGAACACTGACCGTAGAGACGGGTATCCAGAACTCGGGCCTTGGCTTGATTCTTCTGTTCAACCCGGCTGTATTCCCGCCCGAAACATGGCACGGACACTATGGCGGTATGCTCTTCATGACGGCATGGTGGGGAATCTGGCACATCATATCTGGACTTTGTGTATCGTATTATTTCCGTAGTAAGGATAAATAATTGTTATGAGTAAGAATAGAACCAAGAAAATACAGGACTACAACGGGACTTACAGCTTTCTGCACCGCCTGGTAACTTTTGCTGTAAACCGTTCGTACAGAAAAATACTCCATGTAGGTAAGGAGAATATCCCTCAGGATGGAGCTATTATCTTTGCACCCAACCACACCAATACGCTGATGGATGCCTTGGTGATTCTGACTTACAACCATGGTCCGAAGGTGTTCGTGGCGCGTGCCGATATTTTCAGAAACCGCAAGCTGGCAAAGATTCTCACCTTTATGAAAATCATGCCTATCATGCGTCAGCGCGACGGAATCAGTGCGATAAAGAAGAATCAGGAAACCATAGACAAGGCGGTGGATGTGCTGAAGGACAAGATTCCTTTCTGTATATTCCCGGAAGGAACGCATCAGGCCAAATATTCCTCGCTTCCGCTCTCGAAAGGGATTTTCAAGATTGCATTCCAAACGCATGAACAGATGCCCGATGTACCGCTTTACATAGTACCGGTGGGCGTAAGATACGGCGATTTCTTCCGCTTCCGTTCCACCTTCCGTATGGAGTTCGGCAAGCCTATCAACGTAGGTGAGTTCATTGCAGCGAATGACCAGCTCACACCGCAGGAGCAGATGAACAGCATGCGAAATTTGTTGGCAGAACGCTTGCATGCTACTATTTTCCATATTCCGAACGATGAGGACTACGATGCTACCTTCGAGGTATGCAATGCAGTAGAGCCATACGAAATGGAAGCATTGCTGAAGGATAAGGGCAATAAGGACCTGCATAGCCTTGAAGTGCAGTTCCAGGCCAACAACCAGACGCTGAAGCGCATCGAGGCTTTGAAGCAAAGCGACCCTAAGAAGGCGGAAAAGTTGCTCGAACTGGGTAAGGAAGCCTACAAGTTGCGTAAGAAAAAGGGCATCGATACAGAGTCGGCAGCAGTCAAGAAGCCATTGGTTTCCCGTTTGGGCAGAATACTCCTCACATTGGTTACCTTGCCTTATACCCTTCCGGTATCGGTACTGGCAAGTCCGGTAGTGGGTATTTGCCAATTCATCTTCACCAAGCTGAAGGACCCTGCTTTCCGTAACTCGGTAAGATTCGTCATGAACTTGGTGGTATGGCCTTTGTTGGTGTTGATTTATGGCATCATTGCATGCTGCCTGCTGCCATGGCAATGGGCATTGGCAGTAACCTTGCTTATTATGCCTGCTCCTAAAGTGGCACACGAGGTATGGAAGACATTCAGACTTGCCCTGTCTGACATCAAGCTCCTGAAGGAGAAAAAACTGAATAAAACCTATGCTAAGATTAGAGAAATGTTGAAGTAAGAATAAGAAAAGAGGATGCTCACAATGGGGCATCCTCTTCTTTTTAGGGGTTAGGCAAATTTTACTCGGCTGTAAGAACCGCAGCAAAACCACCGTTACGAGCCAACTTCACTTGAATGGTCTGGCCCTTCTTTACCTGCTGTTCACGCTTTACATAGTGCATGGCTTGCTTGTAGGCGTTCACACCGTCTTCGTACGATACCATCTTCCATGTGCTGCCTTCCGGCAAGAAGTCCAATGGCAATTCGAATACACGTTCCTTTTCCTTATTGTTGGTCATGCCACCAATGTACCACTTGTCGCCCTTACGCTTGGCTACAATAGCATATTCGCCTACCTTGGCTGCCAATGAAATGGTTTCGTCGGTAGGGATAGGTACACCTGCCATGAACTGGGTACAATCGGCTTCCCGATAATATAAGGTAGGATTGTCGCACAACATCTGGAGGCCAGTTTCGAACAAGATGAAAAGAGCCATCTGATAAGCACGGGTACCGATACCGCCACCATTGTATTGCTTGGAGAGATAAAATTCCGGCTGATAGCTCAAGATGATACCTGGCGTATAGTCCATCGGACCTACTGCATTACGCATGAAAGGATAGAATACACTGTTATCCGGTGTACATCCGCCATGCTGTTCTGCACCTCTCACGCCTTCGTATGAAAGCACGTTCGGGTACTTGTATTCCAAACCGGCTGGCTTGAACGAACCATGGAAGTCAACAAACAAATGATGCTTGGCTGCTTCAGCTGCTACACGTTCGTAATAGTCTACCATCCATTGGTCGCTGCGGTCCATAAAGTCAATCTTGATACCTTCCACTCCCCATTCAGCATACTTGGCAAATACATCGAAGTGGTTTTCTACACAAAGCCAAGTAAGCCACAAGATAATACCTACGTTCTTTTCCTTGCCATAACGGATCAGTTCGTGCAGATCCAAATCCTTGTTAGGAATAAATGGGTCGAATACAGTTTCTGCCCAACCTTCGTCCAACAAGATATATTGCACACCATTCTTGGCTGCAAAGTCGATGTAATACTTGTAAGTAGCCGTGTTGCATCCGCTTACGAAGTCCACATCCGTTCCATAAGGAGTCGCACCGTTCCACCATTCCCAAGTGGTAAGTCCTGGCTTAATCCATGAGGTATCCTTGATTTGGTTAGGTTCAGCCAAACGGGCTGTCATGGTGTTTTCAATCAGCTGGCCGTCCTCCTTAGTGATGACGAAATAACGCCATGGGAGACTACGCTTACCCGATGTCTTGGCAATATAGTCGGCAACCTTATCGAACTTCAAGCTACGGTCGCCACTGATGCTGAATTCTGTCGGGCACTTCGGGAAGGTCGATGTAATACCCTTTTCGCTAGGCTTCAAGAACATGTGCGGATAGTCTGATACAGCCGATTCACTGATGAGAATCTTGTAGTTGTTCTTGGCTTCAATCAACATAGGAAGCACGGTCACGCCTTCCTTGCCTTTCCATTCGCTGTATTTCGGGTGTTCATAGAACATTTCATAGTTGGTTCCGAAGTTGCCAGAGCGCTGGAGGTGCATCTGATAGTCGGCCGGGAAGTTCACCTGTAACAATTCGTCCATGACTTCCATTTCGCCCTTCTTGTTGGTGATGAAACGATAAGCCACACCATCGTCGAACGCACGGAATTCTACTGAATAATTACCATTGAATTTCAACAACAATTGGTTGTAGTGATTGCGGATGTTCGAGAACTTGAACGGAATGACCGGACGGATATTTTCATCGACCGATTGGGTAGAGGCCTTGCTCACTTTCGGATTCGCGCCGAGCCACTGGTTGCCCACTTGCAACTGCATGGTTCCGTTTTCCAACAATGTTTCTTGTCCGTAGGCAATGTCGTAATAGATTTTGTCTGACACGGAAACAGATACCTTGATCTCACCGTTAGGAGAAGCCAGTTGGTAGGACTTCTGTGCGTAGATGCCCAAGCATAGGCAAAGCATCATACAGATAGATACGATTCTTTTCATACGTAAATATTAAGCGTTCTACATTACCGTAGAACATTGTTTATATTCAATTTTAGTATTTGAGTTTTTTGATAGACAAGAAAGAATAGCACTCATAGTCTTACAAGTGCGGCTATT
>JAFYWH010000093.1 GCA_017558175.1 Bacteroidaceae bacterium | reverse complement strand
CCAAAACTTTTTGAAGTTTTTTTTGAAAAAAGTTTTTTTTCAAATCGGTAAAGGTCAAAGCCTGTCCTTTGTTTCAGTATTTCATGATCACCGCGTTTCTCTCTCGAAAGCGGGTGCAAAATTACTGCTTTATAACATATACTCCAAATGTTTATGCCATATTTTTTGTACTTTTTGGCCGTTTTGTCCTTAAGTGGCTGATTATCAAACATGCTGTAGAGCATAAAAATTGGATGTCACATTCACAGGAAGAACCGCTCATACCTTAATTATTATACGCGTGCGCGTTGGAGGGCATTTCAGAGCATCTCAAGCATATCTTTTCCCTTCAAAAAAGGCTTTTCGGCATCAAAACAAAAACGCTTAGGCGTTTAAAGCAAAACGTCAAGGCGTTTTATGCAAAATGCCTTGACGTTTTTAAGGAGCCAATTAGCCTAAATCTAAAAACATGAGACAAAGCACCCTGACATCTCCATTTTTTGTATCTTTACGCCGTAAACATTAACAGACCATCATGAAAATCATCATTGCCATCGACTCCTTTAAAGGAAGTCTTTCATCTATAGAAGCCGAGGAAGCCGTCCAAAACGGTATTTTGCAAATGCATCCCGAATGGGAAACCACCCTCATGCCCATAGCCGATGGCGGTGAAGGAATGCTCAACGTAATGCTGAACGCCACACAAGGACAAATATGCACCATCGAAGCGCACAATCCGCGCATGAAAAAAACTACGGCTTCTTACGGCATTTCAAATGACGGGAAAACAGCTTTTATCGAAATGGCTGCAATAAGCGGGCTACCTTTAATTTCTAAGAAAGAACAGAATCCGATGAAAACAACCACTTACGGAACCGGAGAACTGATTCGCGATGCTTTAGAAAAAGGCTGCACCGAATTTATATTGGGCATTGGAGGAAGTGCCACCAATGATGCCGGCACAGGAATGCTTCAAGCTTTGGGATTCCGTTTTTACGACAATGAAGGCAATCTATTAGGACAGGGTGGCGAAATCTTAGAAAAAATATCTTCGACAAACCAAGAGTACGTTCATCCATTGCTTAAAAACGCCCATTTCACCGTAGCTTGCGATGTACAAAATCCATTCTTCGGCCCAAACGGAGCTGCCTACATCTTCGCCAAACAAAAAGGCGCTGATGATGCAATGATAGCGGATTTAGACAAAGGAATGCGCTCATTCGCAAAATTTATACACAAAGAAACGGGGAAAGACATCAGTTTCATCCCCAGGAGCGGTGCGGCCGGAGGTGTGGGCGGTGGACTCATGGCTTTTCTAAACGCCGAGCTAAAATCGGGAGCCGATCTGTTGCTCGACATCTGCCACTTTGAAAAAGCCATCAGAGAAGCAGACTTGATTATCACCGGCGAAGGACGCATCGACCACCAAAGCCTGATGGGAAAAATCCCTGGAAAGATTTTAGCAAAAGGAATTAAACATGGAATACCCGTAATAGCCATCGCCGGATGTGTGGAGGATAGAGAGATTTTAGAGCAAGCCGGATTCAAAGGCATCTATGCTATAAAGCCAAAGGACATGCCGACAGAAATTGCCATGCGCCCAGATATAGCCATCGAGAATATAAAAGAAACGATGGCCAGTATTGAATTTTAAGCATCCTTTCTTCCGATAAGGATGTTTATTTTCTATTAATAAGGTAAAAAGTCTCGGCTTTTTTTTGTCCATTCGGTCCAAACATCTATTTTTGTTGTTTAATATGAATAATTAGTTTCAGTACATCCATGAAAGATTTTTTTAAATTCACTTTTGCCAGTATGCTAGGCGTGGTCTTGGCCGGCGTTGTTTTCACCATCTTGGGCATCGTGGGTATGGTAGGCATGGTTGCCTCATCCGACACTGAAACCATCGTAAAAGAAAACTCCATTTTAGTTCTTGACTTGGACGGAAGTCTATCCGAACGAGTGGAA
This sequence comes from Bacteroidaceae bacterium, assembly GCA_017558175.1. Classification (GTDB taxonomy): domain Bacteria; phylum Bacteroidota; class Bacteroidia; order Bacteroidales; family Bacteroidaceae; genus Phocaeicola. Next base: position 4,868 of record JAFYWH010000093.1, on the reverse strand, counting down.
GACAATCCGCTCCAATCACTTTTAGGCGAAGAATATCAAGTTTACGGATTAGACGATATCCTTTCTTCCATCCGAAAGGCAAAAGAAAACGAAAATATCAAAGGTATATACTTGCAAACCGGAATCTTGAATGCTTCTTTTGCATCATTGGAAGAAATCCGAAACGCGCTCAAGGACTTCAAAGAAAGCGGTAAGTTCATTGTGGCATACGCCGACCAATATATGCAGAACATGTATTATTTGGCCAGCGTAGCAGACAAGGTGATTGTGAATCCACAAGGCAGCATTGCTTGGCAAGGCTTGTCTTCACAGACTATTTTCTTCAAGGATTTACTGAAAAAGATTGGTGTAGAAATGGAAATCTTCAAGGTAGGAACCTACAAATCAGCAGTAGAGCCTTTCATCGCCACCGAAATGAGTGATGCCAACCGGGAACAAGTCTCGGCATTCCTCCACTCTATCTGGGGACGTTTGTTGGAAGATATCAGCGCATCCCGCTCCATTCCTGCCGAAGCTTTAGACAAGTATGCCGACGGATTCCTTATGTTGGAACCAGCCGAAACTTACATTGCCAATGGCATGGCCGATACATTGATGTACAAGGATGGCGTCTTGAACTATCTGAAAGAATTGACCGGACGCGAAGCAAATGAAAGTTTGCGTACCCTCTCTTTGGAAGACATGAAAAACGTGAAACGCCATACTCCTTTGGACAAGAGTGGCAATATCATCGCTGTATATTATGCATTCGGCGATATCGATGATACAGCTTCAGCTTCAACTGAAGAAGGAATCCAATCTGAAAAGGTAATCAAGGACTTACGTAAACTTCATGAAGACGAAGCCGTAAAAGCAGTCGTTCTACGTGTCAACTCGCCGGGAGGAAGCGCTTATGGTTCTGAACAAATATGGCGCGAAGTGGTTCTGCTGAAAGAAGCAAAACCGGTTATTGTTTCCATGAGCGACTATGCTGCATCGGGTGGATATTACATCTCATGTGCTGCCGATTACATTGTTGCCGATCCTACCACATTGACTGGTTCTATTGGTATTTTCGGCATGTTCCCGAACATGGAAAACTTGTTGAACGATAAATTGGGATTGCATTTTGAAACCGTTAAGACCAATGCAAATGCCGATATGGGCAACATGACCCGTTCATTCAACACCAACGAAAAGGTGGCCATGCAAAAGTATATCAACCAAGGCTATAAACTTTTCGTTCAACGATGCGCCGAAGGCAGAGGCATGAGCGTAGAAGCCATCGAAAAGATTGCTGAAGGCCGTGTATGGACTGGAGCTACCGCCAAAGAATTGGGATTGGTAGATGAATTGGGCGGATTAGACAAGGCATTGGAAATTGCAGCCCAAAAAGCTGGAGTAGAATCTTACAGCACAATCAGTTATCCTGATCAAGATGACTTTTTCACTTCTTTGCTAAAGGAAGGAAAAGACAATTACATCAACGGAAAGATAACTGAAACATTGGGCAATTCTTATCGTTATCTCCAATTGTTTGAGAATTGGAAAAACATGGATCGTATCCAAGCAAGAATGCCTTTCGAATTACACATCAAATAAAAAAGAACAATGGCTAAAGACCTGATCAAAATAAACAAGTGGTTGTATCCGGCTTCATGGATTTATGGAGCTGGTGTATGGCTGCGTAATAAATTGTTTGATTGGGGATATTATAAAGAAAGAAGTTTTGATCTTCCGGTCATCTGCATCGGAAATCTTACAGTAGGCGGAACAGGAAAAACTCCTCATACCGAATACCTTATCAAACTCCTACAGAAGAACTTCCAGGTAGCCGTATTGAGTCGTGGATACAAACGTAAATCCAAAGGCTTTGTGTTGGCACAAGCTAATACACCTGTCCACCAAATAGGTGATGAGCCTTTCCAAATGAAGCAGAAGTTCCCGAACATCCACATGGCCGTAGATGCCGACCGATGCCATGGCATTGAGCAACTATGCCAAGAAAGCATAGCAACGGGTACGGATGTGATCTTGTTGGACGACGCTTTCCAGCACCGATATGTGAAAGCAGGAGTCAACATTTTGTTGGTGGATTATAACCGGATGATTACAGAAGACACACTGCTTCCAGCAGGACGCATGCGTGAACCTATCTCCGGTAAAGATAGAGCGCACATCGTAATCATCACCAAGTGTCCGAAAGAGATGAAGCCAATGGAATACAGGGTTTTACAAAAACAAATGAACTTGTACGCATTCCAACAGCTTTACTATACTACGTTGGATTACGGCAAGTTATTCCCGCTTTTCAACGGAGGTCGTGAATATTCCATGCAACAAATCCATCCGGCTGTGCATATCCTGTTGGTAACAGGAATAGCAGCTCCGCAAGTGTTGGAAGAAGACCTTTTGGCGATCAATAAGAATATCCACACGCTTGCTTATGGTGACCATCATGACTTCACCGAGCAAGACATCCTGGACATTGAAAGACAATTCCTTGAGTTGCCTGAAGGCAAACGCATGATTATCACCACCGAAAAGGATTCCGTGCGAATAGCCTCGCATCCGCAATTGCCGGAAAGCATCAAGCCATACATTTATGTATTGCCGATAGAGATAGTCTTCTTGCAAGACCAACAAGAAATGTTCAACAAATACATTTTGGATTATGTTAGAAAGAATTCAAGAAACAGCCGCCTTTTTGAAGGGTAAAATGCATACTTGTCCCGAAACCGCCATCATCTTGGGCACAGGATTAGGCAGTTTAGTGAACGACATCACCGACAAGTACGAAATCAGCTATGAAACTATTCCTAACTTCCCGGTTTCTACCGTAGAAGGACATAGCGGAAAGCTTATCTTCGGCAAGTTGGGCAACAAAGATATCATGGCCATGCAAGGTCGATTCCATTTCTACGAAGGATATTCGATGAAGGAAGTAACCTTCCCTATCCGTGTGATGCGAGAGTTGGGCATTAAGACATTGTTCGTATCCAATGCGGCGGGCGGTATGCATCCGGAGTTTGAAATCGGCGACTTGATGATTATCACCGACCATATCAATTTCTTCCCCGAACATCCTCTGCGAGGAAAGAACATTCCATACGGACCACGCTTCCCGGACATGAGCGAAGCCTACAACAAGGAGCTTATCCGCAAGGCTGATGAAATTGCCCACGAAATGGGAATCAAGGTTCAGCACGGTATATATATAGGTACGCAAGGACCGACCTACGAAACGCCAGCCGAATACAAGATGTTCCGAATTCTTGGAGCGGATGCCGTAGGCATGTCGACCGTACCTGAAGTCATTGTAGCCAACCATTGCGGTATCCGAGTATTTGGCATGTCCGTGATAACCGACTTGGGCGTAGAAGGAAAAATTGTAGAAGTAACCCATGAAGAGGTACAAAAGGCAGCCGACCAGGCACAACCTCTCATGACTACCATTATGCGTGAACTGATTAATAAAGTATAAGATATGCAAGAAACAAATAGAACAGAAATATCAACCATCGGTGAATTCGGATTGATTAAACGCCTCACCGAACACATTCAAATCCAAAATCCGGAGACTAAATACGGTGTGGGCGATGATGCAGCCGTATTGGACTTCGGTCAGCAACAGACCTTGGTTACAACCGACCTTTTAATGGAAGGGGTACATTTCGACTTGGTATACACTCCGCTGAAACACTTGGGCTACAAAGCAGCCATTGTGAATTTCTCCGACATCTATGCCATGAATGGTACACCGAAGCAAATCACCGTTTCATTGGCAGTTTCCAAGCGCTTCTGCATCGAAGACTTGGAGTTGTTCTACGAAGGTCTGCAATTGGCTTGCCAGCTTCATGGAGTAGACATTGTGGGTGGAGACACCACTGCTTCTGTTACCGGATTGGCTATCAGCATCACCTGCTTGGGCGTTGCCAATAAGGACTCCATCATTTACAGAAATGGGGCGAAAGAAACAGACTTGATTTGCGTAAGCGGTGACTTGGGATCTGCCTACATGGGTCTCCAACTCCTGGAACGCGAAAAAGCCGTATTCGATGGCGAAGAAGAAGTTACCCCTGACTTCACCGGTAAGGAATACCTGTTGGAACGCCAACTCAAGCCAGAAGCTCGCAGAGACATCGTCGAAGCATTGGCTAAAGAAGGCATACGCCCTACAGCTATGATGGATATCTCGGATGGCTTGTCTTCCGAACTCATGCATATTTGCACTCAAAGCAAAACCGGATGCCGCATCTATGAAGAACGCATCCCTATCGACTATCAGACTGCTGTGATGGCTGAAGAGTTGAATATGAATGTCACCACATGCGCCTTGAATGGCGGAGAAGACTACGAATTGCTCTTCACCGTTCCATTGACAGACCATGATAAGGTTTCGGCCATGAAGGGTGTAAAAGTGATTGGTCACATCACCAAACCTGAACTTGGATGCGGTTTGGTTACTCGCGACGGACAAGAATTCGAATTGAAAGCACAAGGCTGGAACCCTTTAAAAGAAGCATAACGGTAATCACCTTATAAACTTTAAGAAACCCTTCGGCGTTTTATCACAGGCGCCGAAGGGTTTCTTTGCCAATGCCACCAGGTTGTGACATTGTAACAAGGTAACAAAGTGCATTATCTACCCGCTTTGTGATATTGAGATCCTCCCCTCCTTCGATGATTCCAATGCATACTTGAAGAAACCGGGATAAAACACTCAAAAATAATGCATCCATAAAACATTGAAAATGAGCACAGAATAAAACATTTATCATTTTTCTTCTAAAAACATTTGGTAGTTTCAAAAAAACATCCTACCTTTGCAACCGCAAACAAGAAATGATGGTGCCATAGCTCAGTTGGTAGAGCAAAGGACTGAAAAT
>JAFYWH010000092.1 GCA_017558175.1 Bacteroidaceae bacterium | reverse complement strand
TATCAACCACCCTGAAGTTGAAATAAAGTTTATCAATAGTAGTAGTAACGCAGGCAATAAGATTACGGATGTTCACGAAGGCTTGTATGGTGAAACCGACTTGGTGTTTACCGACGAGCTTCCTTTGGACGAAATCGATGTCCTCTTCTTCTGTACAGCTCATGGCGATACCAAGAAATTCATGGAAAGCCACAATGTGCCGGAAGACTTGAAGATTATCGACCTCAGCATGGACTACCGTATCAAGAGCGACGACCACGACTTCATTTACGGTTTGCCGGAATTGAACCGTCGTACCATCTGCAAGAGCAAGCACGTGGCCAATCCGGGTTGTTTCGCTACTTGTATCCAGTTGGGCTTGTTGCCATTGGCCAAGAACTTGTTGCTCAATGACGATGTTATGGTGAATGCCATTACCGGTAGTACCGGTGCAGGTGTGAAGCCGGGTGCAACCAGTCACTTCAGCTGGCGTAACAACAACATGAGCATCTACAAGCCGTTCAGCCATCAGCATGTGCCAGAAATCAAGCAGTCGTTGAAGCAGTTGCAGAACAGCTACAATTCAGAAATCGATTTCATCCCTTACCGTGGTGACTTCGCTCGCGGTATCTTTGCTACTTTGGTGGTGAAGTGTAAGGTAGAGTTGGATGAGCTCGTGAAGATGTACGAAGAATACTATGCAAAGGATTCGTTCGTTCACATTGTAGAAAAGAACATCGACTTGAAGCAGGTAGTGAACACTAACAAGTGTTTGATCCACTTGGAAAAGCACGGCGACAAGCTTTTGATTATCTCTTGTGTAGATAACTTGTTGAAGGGTGCAAGCGGTCAGGCCGTTCATAACATGAACCTCATGTTCAACCTCGAAGAAACTGTTGGTTTGCGTTTAAAGCCAAGTGCATTTTAATGAATTTAAACTCACCACAGAGTACACAGAGTTTCACTGAGTTAATATTTTCTCTGTGAAACTCTGTGCTACTCTGTGGTGAAACTCAAATATAAGAAAATGAAATTATACGACGTATATCCTCTTTTTGACATTAACATTGTCAAAGGTAAAGGTTGCCAAGTGTGGGATGAAAAGGGAGATGAATACCTCGACCTCTATGGCGGTCATGCCGTGATCTCTATCGGTCATGCCCATCCGCATTATGTAGAAATGATCAGCAATCAGGTAGCTCAATTGGGTTTCTACTCCAATTCGGTTATCAACAAGTTGCAACAGGAGTTGGCCGACCGTTTGGGTGAGCTCTCTGGTTATGACGATTATCAGTTCTTCTTGATCAATAGTGGTGCTGAGGCCAATGAAAACGCATTGAAGCTCGCTTCGTTCTACAACGGACGTACTCGCATCTTGGTGCAGGAAAAGGCTTTCCATGGCCGTACTTCATTGGCGGTGGAAGCTACACACAACCCTAAAATCATTGCTCCGATCAATGCCAATGGCCACGTTGCTTACTTGCCGATGAACGATCTTCCTGCTTGGGAAGCCGAATTGGCAAAGGGCGATGTCTGTGCAGTGATGATTGAATGTATTCAGGGTGTAGGCGGTATCCGCTTGGTGACTCCGGAATTCATGCAAGGCTTGCGTGAACTTTGCGACAAGTACGATACTGTGCTTATCTGCGACGAAATCCAGTGCGGTTATGGCCGTTCGGGTAAGTTCTTCGCTCATCAGCATACCGGTGTTCGTCCGGACATCATTACTGTAGCAAAGGGTATCGGCAATGGCTTCCCGATGGGTGGCGTGTTGATTAGCCCGAAATTCGTTCCGGTTTATGGTCAGTTGGGTACTACTTTCGGTGGTAGTCATTTGGCTTGTGCAGCCGGCATCGCTGTGCTCGATGTCATGAAGCAAGACAACTTGGTAGAAAATGCAGCCAAGGTAGGTGCTTACTTGATGGAAGAATTGAAGAAGTTCCCACAGATCAAGGAAGTACGCGGACAGGGTTTGATGATTGGTATGGAATTCGAAGAACCAATTAAGGACATCCGTCGCAAGTTGCTTTTCGAAAAGAAGGTGTTTACAGGTGTGAGCGGTACAAACGTAATCCGTCTGTTGCCACCGCTTTGCTTGAGCATGGAAGAAGCGGAAGAATTCTTGAAGCGCTTTAAGGAAGTTTTATAACCAAATCTCCCCCTTTTGAAGGGGGCAGGGGGATGTAGCATTTGCGTGGAGCCAAAACTTGATGGATTGCCTGATGGAACATCCCCCTTGCCCCCTTCAAAAGGGGGATTTATGTATTAGTAATATGAAAATAGCAATCATAGGAGCCGGAAACATGGGCGGAGCCATTGCCCGTGGATTGGCGAAAGGAAGCATTATCCGTACGGAAGACATCTGTGTGTCGAATCCCAGCCTAGCGAAGTTGGATGCCTTGAAGTTGGAGTTCCCGGCTATGCAGGTAACAAGCAACAATGCAGAAGCTGTACACGAAGCCGATATCGTCTTGTTGGCCGTAAAACCATGGCTCATTGAACCCGTATTGAAAGAGCTTCCGCTCGATGCAGAAAAGCAGATGCTGGTGTCGGTAGCTGCAGGCATTTCGTTTGCGCAGTTCGAAGAATGGGTAGGAGAGAAGATGACCGTTTTCCGTGTCATCCCGAATACAGCCATCTCTCAGTTGGAAAGCATGACGCTTATTGCCTCTCATCATGCTACTCAAGAACAGGAACAATTGTTGCTCGATATCTTTAATGAAATGGGCTTGGCCATGCTGATACCCGAAAAGCAGATGGCTGCTACTACCGCTCTGACTTCTTGTGGCATCGCCTATGTGCTGAAGTATATCCAGGCTGCTATGCAGGCCGGCATCGAGTTGGGCGTTTATCCTAAGGATGCACAACGCATGGTGGCTCAATCGGTTAAGGGCGCCGCTTCATTGATTCTGAACAACGATACCCATCCTTCGGTAGAAATTGACAAGGTAACCACTCCGGGAGGCATTACCATCCGTGGTATCAACGAGTTGGAGCACGAAGGATTTACATCGGCCATCATCAAGGCGATGAAGGTTAGTTGCGTAAAATAAGCATTTAACAGAAAAAACTAATAGGTAGTTTCGTTTCTTTAATAAATTTGGTTACTTTTGCGCCAAATTATAATGGAGAGAATTATGAACGAACAAATTAAACAAATAGCGGAACGTTTGCGTGGCTTGCGCGACGTGCTCGACCTCACTCCGGAAGAAGTGGCCGAAAGCTGTCAACTTTCTGTTGAGGCTTATTTGGAAATGGAAAGTGGTAATAAGGATATTTCTGTCAGCGCTTTGCAGCAGATTGCCCGTAAGTATGAAGTATCTTTGGATGTGCTCATGTTTGGCGAAGAACCTAAGATGAGTTCGTACTTCCTTACTCGTAAGGGTGCTGGCGTATCGGTAGAACGTACCAAGGCTTACAAGTACGAAGCTTTGGCTTCTGGTTTCCGTCGTCGTATTGCCGATCCGTTTATCGTAACCGTTGAACCGAAGCCGGAAGGCACTCCGTTGCACCTCAATTCGCACGAAGGACAGGAGTTCAACATGGTAATGGAAGGTCGTTTGCTCTTGAATATCGATGGTAAGGATATCATCTTGAACGAAGGCGACAGCTTGTATTTCGATTCAACCAAGCCGCACGGCATGCAGGCCCTCGATGGCAAGACCGTGAAGTTCCTTGCAGTTATTATGTAATAAATGAGGAATGAAGAGTGCTTTCGGATGGAAATTCTTCATTCTTCATTCATCGTTCTTCATTAAAAAGAGAGTATTATGTTAGAGAGATTTGTAAAACAGACTAAATACACCTCGCAAGAGGATTTTATAAAGAATTTCAAGGTTGAAGTTCCAGAGAACTTCAATTTTGGTTATGATGTGGTAGATGCATGGGCAGCCGAGTGTCCGGAGAAGAATGCAATCCTTTGGACCAACGACCAGGGGCTGGAACATCAGTATACCTATGCAGAACTCAAGGAGAAGACCGATGCTACAGCTTCTTATTTCCAGAGCTTGGGCATTGGCCATGGCGATATGGTAATGCTTATCTTGAAGCGCCGTATCGAGTTCTGGTTCTCTACCATCGCCTTGCATAAGTTGGGTGCGGTAGTGATTCCGGCTACTCACTTGTTGACCAAGAAAGACATCGTATATCGTTGCAATGCAGCCGATATCAAGATGATTGTCTGCGCTGGCGAAGAGGTAATTACCGACCACATCATCGAAGCGATGCCTGATTGTCCTACTTTGGAGCATGTAGTAAGCATCGGCCCAGGTATGCCGGAAGGTTTCAAGGATTTCCAGGAAGGCATTGCGGGTGCTGCTCCTTTCGTGAAGCCTGAACAGCCTAATACCAACGACGATATCATGTTGATGTACTTCACGAGTGGTACAACCGGCGAACCGAAGATGGTGGCTCACGACTTTACTTATCCGTTGGGACACATCACTACCGGTTCGTTCTGGCATAACTTGCATGAAAACAGCTTGCACCTTACCATTGCCGATACCGGTTGGGGAAAGGCTGCTTGGGGTAAGTTGTACGGACAGATGATTGCTGGTGCAAACATCTTTGTATACGACCACGAGAAGTTCACTCCGGCGGACATCCTTCAGAAGATTCAGGATTGCAAGATCACTTCCCTCTGTGCGCCTCCTACCATCTTCCGTTTCTTGATTAAGGAAGACATCAGTAAGTACGACCTTTCTTCTTTGGAATATTGTACTACTGCAGGCGAAGCGCTCAACTATTCGGTATACGAAACATTCTTGAAGATTACCGGCATCCGTCTCATGGAAGGCTTTGGCCAGACCGAAACAACCATGACTTTGGGTACTTTCCCATGGATGGAACCGAAACCGGGCAGCATGGGTGTACCTAATCCGCAATACGAAATCGACTTGCTCACACCCGATGGCCGTTCAGCCGAAGATGGTGAACAAGGACAGATTGTCATCCGTACTCACAACGGTAAGCCTCTTGGCTTGTTCAAGGGTTATTATCGCGATGAAGAACGTACCGAAGACGCTTGGCACGACGATGTATACTATACTGGCGACGTGGCTTGGCGTGACGAAGACGGTTACTATTGGTTCGTAGGCCGTGCCGACGATGTAATCAAGAGCTCGGGTTACCGCATCGGCCCATTCGAAGTGGAAAGTGCTTTGATGACCCATCCGGCTGTAGTGGAATGTGCCATTACCGGTGTGCCCGATGAAGTCCGTGGCCAGGTAGTGAAGGCTACCATCATCTTGTCTAAGGATTACAAGGGCAAGGAAGGTCCGGAACTCATCAAGGAATTGCAAGACCATGTAAAGAAGGTTACTGCACCTTACAAGTATCCGCGTGTCATCGAGTTTGTAGACGAATTGCCGAAGACCATCAGCGGTAAGATTCGCCGTGTGGAAATCCGTGCAAAGGATAAATAAAGAAATAATCCGATATGAAAAGACTGTTTTTACTCCTGATGGTTGCCTGCGTGTATTTATCGATGAGTGCGCAAGTTTTGGCACCTGTCACATGGACGGCATTTGGACTGACATTCGATGCTCCTAAAGGCATTTTGGTGGAAGAAGATACGGAAGATACCTTCTTGTTGAACAATGCCCGTTTCTACATCTCGCTCCAAACAATCGATTCGGAAGGCATGACTCAAGAAGAACTGCCTACTCTGTTGAAAGGCTTGGCCGACGACGATGGCGTCCAGCAGCAGTCGGAGGTGAAATCCTTCGATCTGAAACAGTTTCATGGTGTCCTCTTGAAAGGCATAGCCGAAGTCGATCCTTGTTATTACGCTTGTTTGATGACCAAAGATGCCGGAAGTGTTTATTACATTTCCATCATCTACAATCGGACAGACGATAAGGTAGTAGAACGGATCTTGAAAAGTTTCAAGATGGAAGAAGAATAAAAGAAGGCCGGAAGTATAATTGATACTCCCGGCCTTCTTTTATTCTTCTTCTTTTATCACCCAGTCCTCAATGGTTCTTGTTTGGGTAGAGAAACTGATACCGCATTTTACCAATTTCCGTCCATCGGCTGTATAAGGAATCATATATCCTTTCTTGTCTATCTGTTCCAAAGCCTCTTGGGCGGTTTTATTTATCTTCAGTTCGAATACATAGATGGCCTTGGCTGTATGCATTACCATATCCGCCCGTCCCCGACAAGTCTTTACCTGTGTCTGGATATGTCTGTTCATGAATGAGAACATCAGGTAGAAGATGGTTTCGTAATAGTATTCACACTTCTCCATGTCTTGTAGAATCTCCTTGCCACCTTCCGGATAAGGGATACCTGCCAGATAGGCACGCATAGCCACCAAAGCTTTTTCCAAGTCTTCATAATAAATGGCTTCATGAAATTGCATGGCAAAGCTACTTGTTCGGTAAGTGCTTGGATAAGTATACAGCGGCAATAAATTGGCTGTAAGCCCTACACGCACTTCATTGTTGGGAATGCCTAATGTGAACAGGTTCAGCTTTCTGTTGTAATTCTTGATGGTCAAATATCCGCTCTGATAAAGCAAAGGCAAGGCATCAGTCATTCCTTCCGTGGGTTGGTCAAAATCAGGAGCGGTAGCCGATACATTGTCCAAAGACAATATGTCTGTTTGGAAGCGCTGCATTTGGCGGATAAGGTAAGTGGGCGTTCCCGATTCAAACCAATAGTCATTCAACATCTTCTGGTCAAAAGCTTTCAACAGGCTAAACGGATTGTAAATATCCGCCGATTTATCACTGAAATGATAACCGTCATAACGCTCTTTCAGCTGTTGCCGCATTTCTTCCGGAGTGCATTCGTGTTCTTCGGCCAGCATGGCAATGTCTTCTTCAAACACCCTGTGCAGTTCTTCTTCCGTAATGCCACATATTGCCGAGAATTCCGGCAGCATGCTGACGTTGGTCAAATTGTTGATGACACTGAAAATGCTGAGTTGCGAGAACTTGGTAATACCGGTGATGAACACAAAACGAAGGTCTGCATCGCATGCTTTCAGTGGAGCATAAAATTCCTGCATCATTCTACGAACTTCTGCCATACGCTCATCGTCGTGAAGCACGTCCAGCATCGGGGCATCGTATTCATCGATGATAACAACGGTCTTTTTTCCAGTCTGTTTGTGGGCGGCATTAATCAAATAAGTCAGTCGTTTTCCTGCACTGTCATTTTGTTCATCTCTTCCATATATCGATTCGTATTGACGAACTTGGCGTTCCAATTCACTTCGTATTCCTGCCAAATATTGATTCTTTGCAGTACTCAAATCAAAGTGAAGTACCGGATACTCAGTCCATTCTTGTTCCAGTTGCTCAATAGCCAATCCTTGGAACAAGTCTTTTCTCCCTTGAAAATAATACTTCAGGGTGCTGGATAGCAAGGACTTTCCAAATCGTCTGGGACGACTTAGAAATACATAGTCCTTTTGTGTCAATTTATAAATCAAATCCGTCTTGTCAATATAAACCGCACCTTTTGTGCGCAGCTTTTCAAAGTCCTGTATCCCGACCGGATAGATACGTTGTTCTCCCATACCTTATAGTCTTTTTGATGATGCATCTACAAAAGTATATAAAAAAATGCAGAAAGCAATTGTTTTCTGCATTTCTATGAATTTATCAACCCTCTTCTTTGATTATCACTCTTCATTACTGACTAAGCACCCATTTCCCTGATTTAGAAACTCCTTCATAATATAATATTCCCAAATTCTTCATTACCCTCAAATCTCTTTCAATGGTCGATTTAGAGACATTGAACAGCTTCATCAGCTTTGTACGGGTAATCGTATCATCTGCCTTTATAGCTGCTATAATTGCCAATTGACGTTCTGAAAGACCGCTGTTTTGGGCTTCATTTTGGGCTTCATTTTGGGCTTCATTCTCCAATAAAGGTTCACCGACAAAGGCTGGATGAACGGGAAAGTTAACCAAAAAATATGTCCTCGCATCATCACAGTCGAACTCTGCCATAGGAGAACCATTTTGTTTCATTTCCTTGATAATAGTTGGAATGCCCGTCGCCTTTCCTTCGGTTAAATCCAGTTCTTTCAAGAAGTCTCCCAATTTACGGTTACGATAACGGCGAGAATGTGCCAAACCTCTATTCAAATCATCCATACGAATGGAACGGTCAGGGCCGCCATAATTCACAATGCGGATGCAATGAGGCTCAATAGCAATCTCAACCGGTTCGCGCGTCATGTAATCACGATGATATAACGCATTTACAACAGCTTCCTCCAAAGCCTGCATCGGATAATTGAAACAACGTATGGATTCCGGACGGTCGCCAGGTTTATGTACCTTCTCTTTGATGATGTTTGAGGTCGCTGAGTGCCATCAGGCACCCAAATGACAAGAATCTTCTTCCCATCCACGTCTTCAATGCTTGTTTTCGGATAGTAAGCAGGCTGCATGAGGTTGTTATAGCCTATCATGTCCTTTTCGATAGGCTCTAATTTATCCAATTCAACTCCTTTTACCGGACGGACAGCACGGCCATTTTCCTCTTTTACCCCCACAAGAATATATCCGCCACCCGTATTGTCAAAATCGTTGGCGAACGCACAGATTGTTCGATATATAGCATCAGGATTCCAACCTTCCTTATATTCTATCCTTGCGCTTTCGATGGTAGTTGCATCCAATAATTGTTCTACATTGATGGGTAATGCCATATTGTTCATGTCTTTTGATGATGTCTCTACAAAAGTATATAAAAAAATGCAGAAAGCAATTGTTTTCTGCATTTCTATAAACATGTCTTTAAAAGATCAAGCACCTCGCAATGGTTAGAGAAGTCTATATGATGCTCTTTTATATATGATTCTATTAATCGCTTTTTGTCCGGAAAGAGCTTGACAAGCGACTTTGCATCCCTAAATTGTCTCATCTTTCTACCAACTTTGATCCAATAGGATGTCTTGTCCTTATAGCTATATACATCCACTCCTCTTTCCCATTCCTGCCGATAGTTGGCTCCTAATGTACGATGGTCTACGTTTTGGACCCCATGCTGGGTTTTGATGCCCATGGCACCTATTTTCCCGTCTTCTTTCATCAACCGTTTGTAGTCTATTAATAAGGAAAACGCTGGAGATTGATAAAACACTTCCAGGAAACGGGTTCCGTAGGGAATCATTTTATGTCCCTCCAGATAGAGTGTATCAATTTGACTGATAGGTTCGAGGCGAAGAATTTCATCCCCACTCTTGAATTCCATGGATTGGGTTACACAGTTATAATTGAAGTATTCTTGAATAGGCATCCCTCCTTTGGTTACAGCGATGCAAGGCTTGAATTCTGCCAACAGATAACGTTGTGCATACGTGAGCTGTAAGGATAGGGATAAAATAAGGAACAACAGATATTTTTTCATAAAAAAAGGAGAGGGATATAAAAGAACTCCGGCAAATGATTTGCCGGAGTTCCATATGTTTAAAGCGTCAGATTACTTAACCAATGTATAGTAATTATCCTTTGCCCAGAACAACTTAGTGTAGTAACCAGTCGATTCTGTATAGTTCTTAGAGATAGCTGCCTGACAATTTTCACCGTTATAAGTCAACTCATTAGTTGTATAAGGCAAACGGTGAGGAGGTGTCGGATATGTTGTAATCTGAGTATCTCTTGTGAAGTGAACTGTTGGGTGACCTGTACGACGTACTACGTTCCATGCTTCCAATTCGTTCATGAAGCTGTGGTTAATCCACAACTGAGTAGCTACAGCCTGCTGAGTTGGAGCCCATACTTTTTCAGCATAAGCCAACACTTCAGCTTCTGTTGGTTCAACCATAGCACGGAAACCATTGTAACTGTCGTTACCAGCAGTGTAAAGTGTAGAAGTCTTCTTCAAGCCCCAGTAGTATTCGTTAGAAAGAGTAACACCCTTGATGAAGCTTGCCTTAGCCTTTGCTTCATCAGCACCTACACCGTAACCCATCAAATAAGCTTCAGCCTTGATTAATGCCACTTCAGCGGCACTCATCCAAAGACCACCAATGTTGAAGTTACCTTGGTATGATGTCCAACCTGCTACAGCCTGAGAGTCAATCTTACAGAAATAGCTTGCACCGATGATACCTCTTTGAACATATTCCTTATTCTTAGCTTCAGTAAGCTGAGTGATTTCTGTATCGCTCATACGAACATCGTATGCAATGTATTCACCATCAGGATTACAGTCATACATTACTTGCAAACGTGGGTCTGTATTGGCATCAGGAAGACCATTCGCAGGAACGTTCATAGCAGTCAACATAGTTTCTGAACCCATAGCATAACCACCTGTGTGGAGAGCCTGCGACAAGCTCTTACCATAGTTGAATGTATCGTTCGAAGTATCACCTGCTACACCCATGTTTTCAGCGTTGGCTTCGATTACCGGATACTGTGAAGGGTTACCCAAGATTTCAGCGATAGCAGCTTTACCTTCAGCCGCACATTCACCGTTTGTAGACAAGTGAAGAGCAATACGCAAACGGAGTGAGTTCACATACTTTCTCCAAGCTTCCTTGTTACCTGCGGCCAAAGAATAGTCTTGACGCATCAAAGATGCCAAACCGATGGCGTCTACATTACCAGCCAAGAAATCAGCTGTTTCCTTCAACTGAGAAAGGATTTGCTTGTAAAGTGTTACGTCATCATCGTATACACAAGCCTGCTTTGCCGCATCATAATTACCGTCTTTCCAAAGATAACCAGCACCGTTGAAAGGTACGTCACCCCACAAAGAAAGCATTTCATGCAACTGAGCGTTCACCAATGTACGACCCAAGTGGAAGAATACAGCGTTTACCTTCTTTTCGTCGTCCGAAAGATTGCCGTAGTTGTGTTCCAACAAACGGAACTGAGCCACCATGTTGTAGAAGTTCATCCATCGAGTGTTGAAGTAACCTTCCGAAGCACCTCTGAATCGGCCAGAGCTATTCGCATTACCAATCACACCTGAGAAAGTACCAGATGTTGTAGACTGTGTATAATAACGGTAATAAACAGGATTCATCCATGTATTACCAGCTTGCATTACACCTGTAAAGACTTGAGGTACACCTACAGTACTTGTCTTCGATGGGTCTGCATATTTGTCATCGTAGTCTGCATCCGAGCAAGCTGCGGTAGACAACATCAGAGCCATTCCGGCAAATGCCATTGAAAATATCTTTTTCATAATGTTTTTCCTTTTTTAAATTAAATTCAATTATATTTTAGAAGCTTGCACGGAGTGACAAACCGAATGTACGTGCACTGGCTGTAGAACCACCGATCTGAGCTTGTGAAATCCAGTTAGTACCATCTGTTGTTTCTGAGTCGAACAACTTCAAAGAACGGTAAACATAGAATGGGTTGCGAACGAAACCTGAGATAGTCAAGTTGCTACAAGCAAACTTCTTGGTCAATGTCTGTGGCAATGTATAAGCCAAGCTGATTTCACGACACTTCACGTATGTATTTTCCTGAAGACCTTCAGCGTAGCTCTTTGTTGCACTGGTACCCCAACCATAACGGCCGTTGTTAGCTTCAAACTGAGTTACAATGATGTCGTTTGGAGTTCCGTCTTCCTTCACACCCGGAAGGATTACACCGTTATCCCACAAGTAGTGACCATTGTACTTGTCACCTCTCTTGTAAGAACCCTTGATCTGAGCGGCTTCTGCATCAGTCAACACAACGATATCACCCTTGTTTCTTTCACTGTCAGAAGTACTGTAATAGAACTTACCGCCAGTCTTCCAGTCACGTGCACCAATTGCATCTTCGATGATACCTGTTGCCATGTAATACTGCCATGGTTGGTTCAACACGTCACCACCCACGCGGAAGTCGAATGACATATCCAAAGCCCAGTTCTTGTAAGTCAAGCTTGTACCGAAACCACCGGTAAAGTCAGGCATTGCGTTACCCACCTTCTTACGTGCAGAAGTATCGGTAATGTACAAACCGTTGCTACCTACGATGTAGTTACCCTTATCGTCCTTCTTCCAAGTGTATGCATACCAGTCACCCATAGATTCACCTACGTGAGATTCCAATACAGCGGCACCACCGTCAATGTCTGCATGAGTCAAAACATCGAGACCGTCAGCCAACTTAGTTACTTCATTCTTGTTCCATGCGATGTTAGCACGCAAGTCCCAACGCCAGTCCTTGTTCTGGTACGGAGTACCGTTTACACTGAATTCGAAACCTTGGTTCTTCAACTCACCTACGTTCATCAACATACTGTTACCACCCATTGAAGCGGCTGCTGTAGCGCCAAGAATCTGATCCTTAACGATGTTGTAGTAGTAGCTCATTTCGATACTCAAGCGGTTGCCGAAGAACTTGTTTTCCAAACCTACTTCATATTCATACTTAGTTTCCGGCTTGATAGATTCATTACCAATTTCACCAGGTACATAGTTATAACCATAATTATTACCGTGAAGCAATGAACCTTGACCATATGAATTGACAGCACGATAAATAGCAGGAGCATTACCTACGATACCGTAAGAAGCACGTATCTTACCGTAATTCCACCAAGTAGGACAATTGTCCTTCATGAATTCTGTGTACAAGAAGCTGGCACTTACAGAAGGATACCAGAATGTATTGTTACCACTCTTCAAAGTAGAAGTCTTTTCCTGACGGATAGAACCTTCCAAGAAACCCCAACCGTCGTAACCGTAGCTTGCAGTCAAGAAAGCACCGGTTCTAAGCAATTCAGACTTGTACATGCTTGCATTCTTAGTACCTACAGAAGCATTCAAGTGGAACCAGTTTTCCTGAGTCAAACCTTGGCTAGTGCTTACGCTTGATTCATAGCTAGTTTCCATACGTGCATTCCAACCCAAGTTAGCTGTAACGTTGTGCTTTTCTGCGAATGTCTTGTCGAATGCCAACATCACATCACCATAAGTAATTTGGTAGCGCTTGTTGTTCAAACCATAAGAGTCTGAATACTGACCGTTAGTAGAGAAGATATGAGCGTTTGAAGCACGGTTCTTGTTTTCAATCTTGTCCACAGTCATATCAGTAGCGATACGAGCGCTCAAGTTCAAGCCCGGAAGGATTTCGAATGTCGGGTTTACAGAACCGATGAAACGTTGGTGTTCTTCTTCCTGGCTCTTACCCATGATGTTCCAGAAATATTCATCGATAAGAGAAGTAGAACCCATCGGAGAGTACAAGAACTGTTCATCCGGAGTCAAAGTCTGGCTAGAACCACCATTGACAGCAGCGATGCTGTTCATGTAACCTAAGCTTGTCACGGTATGGTCACGGATGTAGCCAATATCAGTGAAGCTACCGAACATACCACTAAAGTTAGTAACCAAACGGCTGATACGGTATGGACGGTTCTTGATGAACTGGTTGGTATAAGTTGTACTATAGTTCAACTTGATCTTGTCAGTAATATCGAAAGTACCGTTCAAGCTGAAATTGTGCTTGTTGTTTTCCGAGTTATACTGCATCGGTGTTACATCGTTGTATGTATAAGAGAAACGAGTGTTGCTCTTTTCACCACCATGAGTCAAAGACAAGTTATAAGTCTGGTTGAAACCTGTACGGAACACTTCAGCCCAAGGATTACCAGAAATTGGAGTAAATGCACGTTCCTTACCATCGAAGTAAGTAACTTTCTTGCTTGAATCGTATGCAGCACCCCAAGAGTAATAAGTTTCACGGTTAGGAGTAACAATAGTATTACCGTTGCGGTCCAAACGAGTCTCACGGAAACCTGTGAAAGCTTCTGGAGTGTTACCCAACTGCCAGTTATCGTAACCTGGACCATATTTTCTTTGGATTTCAGGCATGTAAGCCACCTTATCCCAGCTAACGTTAGCGCTGAAGTCTACGCGTGTACCGCCACCTTTCTTACCCTTCTTGGTTGTAATCATCACAACACCGTTGGCAGCTTCCGAACCGTACAATGCAGATGCGGCCGCACCCTTCAAGATAGAGATGTTTTCAATATCTTCCGGGTTGATATCTACGAAACCGTTAGAGTTGATACGTTGGTCATCCCAATAGCCCTTATTGTTGGCATCACCGTTACGCAAAGGCACACCGTCCATAATCAACAACGGCTGAGTACTACCTGTAATAGAAGAAAGACCACGTACAGAGATAGATACGGCTGAAGTACCACCACCAGGAGCGGCCTGGATGCGTACACCTGTAGCCTTACCATACAAACCAGCCGCCAAGTTAGCGCCACCAGTTCTTGTCAAGTCGTCAGCACCTACTGTACTTACTGCATAACCCAACTTCTTGGCATCCTTCTTGATACCCAAAGCAGTTACAACCACTTCTTCCAATTGCTGAGTGTCTTCTTTCAAAGTAACGTTGAGAGCTGTACCGTTCCATGTTACTTCCTGAGTAGCGTATCCGATGAAAGAGATTTCAAGGATATCACCCTTCTTTACACCTGCCAAAGAGAAATTACCGTCAAAGTCGGTAATTGTACCATTGGTAGTACCCTTTACAACAACAGAAGCACCAATAACCGGACCCATAGCATCCACTACAGTACCAGTAGCTGTTTCACTCTGCTGTGTGATCTTCACGTCGTCAGCTCCCGGAGTGGAGTTGGCGAAAGCTGCTCCTGTTGTTCCCATCAAGAACAGCATCATACTGACTGTTTTAAGTCGTTTTAACATAGCTGTGATTTTTAAG
>JAFYWH010000091.1 GCA_017558175.1 Bacteroidaceae bacterium | reverse complement strand
TTGGGTGACTTCCACGAATTGAACATCATCGTGAAGGGTGACGTGGATGGTTCTGTAGAAGCATTGAGCGACTCGTTGATCAAGTTGTCTACTGAACAAATTCAGGTGAATGTACTTCACAAGGGTGTTGGTCAGATTTCTGAATCCGATGTAACCTTGGCTGCTGCATCTAATGCAATTATCGTAGGTTTCCAAGTACGTCCTTCTGCATCGGCTGCTAAGTTGGCTGAACAGGATGGTGTGGATATCCGCAAGTACTCAGTTATTTACGATGCTATCGAAGAAGTGAAGGCTGCGATGGAAGGTATGTTGGCTCCTACATTGAAGGAACAGGTTACTGCTACTATCGAAGTACGTGAAGTCTTCAATATCAGCAAGGTAGGTCAGGTAGCTGGTGCTATGGTTAAGACCGGTAAGGTGAAACGTAGTGACAAGGCTCGTTTGATTCGCGATGGTATTGTAGTGTTCACTGGCCATATCAATGCTTTGAAGCGCTTCAAGGACGATGTGAAGGAAGTAGGTACTAACTTTGAATGTGGTATCAGCTTGACTTCTTGCAACGACTTGAAGGTAGGTGACATCATTGAAACATTCGAAGAAATCGAAGTGAAGCAGACTTTGTAATTCATGCATAAATGATATTTGTGTGCCAATGTGCTGTTATGGCACATTGGCACATTTTTTATAAACATGGAAGTAATAGATATTATCATATTAGTGGTGATTGGGTTAGGAGTTATCCAAGGACTGATTAAAGGCTCCATCAAGGAACTGGCGGCAATCGTAGGTTTTGTGGCCGGTCTCTTGTTGGCACGTGCTTTGTTTGGAACGGTGGCCGAGTTTTTGGCTCCGGCTTTGGGTACATCCATTACCATTGCGCAGATATTGTCTTTCATTCTCATTTGGGTGGCTGTGCCTATCGGTTGCTCTTTAGTGGCATCCGTGCTGACCAAGGCGTTGAATGTAATTAACTTGGGTTGGCTGAACCGATTGGCTGGTGCTTTGTTGGGAGCCGTAAAGATGATGCTCTTGGTTGGCTTAGGCATTTATGTGTTGGAATACATCGACCCCAAGAGTGAGATGATAAGTAGAGCAACGAAAAGAACATCTTTGTTATATGGTCCGATGAAGGAATTCGTAAACCAATGTTTGCCGGTCTTCAAGGACATGACAGACGATATCAAAGATGTAACAGATAAAATGATAAAATAAAGATATGCAAGAAGATTTAAATAACAAACCAGGCGAGCAGCCTCAGAAGGAATCGAATGAATATCTGAGAGAATTGACGCAGGAGAAGTACAAGTATGGCTTCACTACGGACATTCATACGGATATCATCGAGAAAGGTCTGAATGAGGATGTCATCCGACTGATTTCGGCCAAGAAGAATGAGCCGGAATGGTTGTTGGAGTTCCGTCTGAAAGCTTATCGCTACTGGTTGACTATGGAGATGCCTACATGGGCGCATCTCGATATACCTGAAATCGATTATCAGGCTATCTCTTATTATGCAGACCCGACCAAGAAAAAGGAAGGTCCGAAGAGCATGGATGAGGTAGATCCGGAATTGATTAAGACTTTCAACAAGCTGGGTATCCCTCTTGAAGAACAGATGGCATTGAGTGGTATGGCGGTAGATGCTGTAATGGACTCGGTGTCTGTTAAGACTACTTTCCGTGAAACCCTCATGGAGAAGGGAATCATCTTCTGCTCGTTCAGCGAAGCGGTGAAGGAACATCCGGATTTGGTGCAGAAGTACCTCGGTTCGGTAGTAGGTTATCGTGACAATTTCTATGCAGCCTTGAACTCGGCGGTATTCAGCGACGGTTCGTTCGTGTATATCCCGAAGGGTGTGCGTTGTCCGATGGAACTTTCTACCTATTTCCGTATCAATGCAGCCAATACCGGTCAGTTTGAACGTACGTTGATCGTAGCGGATGATGATAGTTATGTATCGTACTTGGAAGGTTGTACTGCTCCTCAGCGTGACGAGAACCAGCTTCATGCTGCTATCGTAGAAATCGTAGTACACGATCGTGCTGAAGTGAAGTATTCTACCGTACAGAACTGGTATCCGGGCGATGCGGAAGGCAAGGGTGGTATTTACAACTTTGTAACCAAGCGTGGCCATTGCAAGGGCGTGGATAGTAAGTTGAGTTGGACACAAGTAGAAACTGGTTCGGCTATTACTTGGAAGTACCCGAGCTGTATTTTGACAGGTGATAATTCGGTAGCTGAATTCTATTCAGTAGCAGTAACAAATAATTACCAACAAGCCGATACCGGTACGAAGATGATTCACATTGGTAAGAACACTCGTAGTACCATTGTTAGCAAGGGTATCAGCGCAGGTAAGAGCCAAAACTCATATCGTGGTTTGGTGCGTGTCTCTGAAAAGGCGGACAATGCCCGTAACTATAGCCAGTGCGACTCGTTGCTCTTGGGTAGCGAATGTGGTGCACATACCTTCCCATATATGGACATCCATAACGAAACGGCTATTGTGGAACACGAAGCAACTACCAGCAAGATTAGCGAAGACCAGTTGTTCTATTGCAATCAGCGAGGCATCAGTACCGAAGATGCAGTGGGCTTGATTGTAAATGGATACGCTAAGGAAGTCATCAACAAGCTCCCGATGGAATTTGCGGTTGAGGCTCAGAAACTGTTGGCTATCTCGTTGGAAGGAAGCGTGGGATAAATTGAAAATTAAAAATTAAAAATTGAGAAATAAGTATATGGTTTTATTGTCCGTGATTTTTTAATTCTCAATTTTCAATTCTCAATTAAATAAGATTATGTTAGAAGTAAAAGACTTACATGCCAGTATAAATGGCAAAGAAATATTGAAAGGCATCAACCTCAGCATCAAGAAAGGCGAGGTACATGCCATCATGGGACCTAACGGTTCGGGAAAGAGTACGCTTTCTTCGGTTTTGGTAGGTCATCCGTCATTCGAAGTAACCAAGGGTTCGGTGACATTCGATGGTCAGGACTTGTTGGAGTTAAGTCCGGAAGACCGTAGTCATGCAGGCTTGTTCCTTTCGTTCCAGTATCCGGTAGAAATTCCGGGTGTAAGCATGGTGAACTTTATGCGTGCTGCCGTGAACGAAAAGCGCAAGTACGAAGGCAAGCCGGCTTTGACCGCGAGTGAATTTTTGAAGTTGATGCGTGAAAAGCGTGCAGTAGTAGAATTGGATAATAAGTTGGCAAACCGCTCGGTGAACGAAGGCTTCAGTGGTGGTGAAAAGAAGCGTAACGAAATCTTCCAGATGGCGATGCTTGAACCGAAGCTCAGCATCCTCGATGAAACAGACTCTGGTTTGGATATCGATGCTTTGAGAATTGTTGCCGAAGGTGTCAACAAGTTGAAGACACCGGAAACAAGTTGCATCGTGATTACTCACTACCAGCGCTTGTTGGATTACATCAAGCCGGATGTGGTACACGTACTCTATAAAGGTCGCATCGTTAAGACTGCCGGTCCTGAATTGGCGTTGGAGATTGAAAAGCGCGGTTTCGATTGGATTAAGAAAGAATTGGGAGAATAATGAAAGCGGAACAACAATATATTGACCTCTTTTCTCAGTGCGAAGCCATGATTTGTCGGCACAGCACCGAGGTGATGAATGCGCCTCGTGCCAAAGCTTTTGCCGACTTTGAATCGTTGGGTTTTCCGACTCCGAAAGAGGAAAAATACAAATATACCGATGCGGCCAAGCTCTTTGCTCCCGACTATGGGTTGAACTTGAACCGCCTCGACATTCCGGTCAACCCGTACGAAGTATTCAAGTGCGATGTGCCGAACATGAGCACTGCCCTTTACTTCGTGGTGAACGACACGTTTTATAATGAAGAACGAAGAATGAAGAATGATGAATTGAATAAAGATTCTTCATTTCGTCGCAAAGCGACTATTCTTCATTCATCATTACCAGAAGGAGTGTTGCTCGGTAGCTTGAAGGACTTGGCTACGGAACATCCGGAGTTGGTCAAGAAGTATTATGGCAAATTGGCCGATACATCGAAGGATGGCATTACGGCTTTCAATACCACTTTTGCACAAGACGGTTTCATGCTTTATGTGCCGAAGGGAGTGGTGGTGGATAAGCCTATCCAGTTGGTGAATATCCTCCGTGCCGATGTCGATTTCATGGTGAATCGTCGTGTACTCGTTGTGTTGGAAGACGGGGCACAGGCTCGTATGTTGGTTTGCGACCATGCTATGGACGATGTAAACTTCCTTTCTACGCAGGTGGTGGAAGTTTTTGTGGGCGAGAATGCAGTGTTCGATTTCTACGAACTCGAAGAAACTCACAATAGCACCGTTCGTTTCAGCAATATGTATGTACATCAGGAAGCAAGCAGCAATGTGTTGCTCAATGGCATGACTTTGCATAATGGTACTACTCGCAATACTACTGAAGTGACATTGAATGGTCGTGGTGCTGAAATCAACCTTTGTGGTATGGCCATTGCTGACAAAAACGAACATGTGGATAACCATACGGTGATTGACCATAAGGCAAGCGATTGTACCAGCAACGAGTTGTTCAAGTATGTGCTCGATGACCAGTCGGTAGGTGCATTCTCGGGTTTGGTGTTGGTGCGTCCAGGCGCTCAGCGTACGGCTTCCCAGCAGA
>JAFYWH010000011.1 GCA_017558175.1 Bacteroidaceae bacterium | reverse complement strand
GATACCGATACTCCTATCAACCCAGCCAAGAGCGTGATGGTAGTAGGTGGTGGTAACACTGCGATGGACTCATGCCGTACCGCTAAGCGCCTCGGTGCTGAAAAGGTATTCATCGTTTACCGTCGTAGCGAAGCCGAAATGCCTGCCCGCCTCGAAGAAGTGAAGCATGCCAAGGAAGAAGGTATCGAATTCTTGACTCTCCACAACCCGTTGGAATACATTGCCGACGAACAAGGTAAGGTGAAACAAGTGGTTCTCCAGAAGATGGAACTCGGTGAACCGGATGCATCAGGTCGTAGAAGTCCAGTTGCAATCCCTGGTGCAACCGTAACTCTCGATATCGATATGGCCGTAGTAGCGGTTGGTGTATCTCCTAACCCGATTGTACCGACTTCTATTAAGGGCTTGGAACTCGGCAGAAAGAACACCATTGCCGTAAACGAAAAGATGCAATCGTCTATCCCGACTATCTTTGCGGGCGGTGACATCGTTCGTGGTGGTGCAACTGTAATCCTCGCAATGGGCGACGGACGCAAGGCTGCTGCTTCTATGCATGAAGAATTGAGCAAGTAAAAAGACTCATACAACATTTTATAGACCGCTATCTTTTATAAAAAGACGGCGGTCTTTCTTATATACACGAGGACATGCAAATACCCTCCTTCGAGCTTTTCTAAAAACGCCTAAGCATTTTGCCCCAAACGCCTAAGCGTTTTACTTAAAACGTCAAGGCGTTTTTAAATTACGCCTCCGCATAAAAAATCAAGCATCGATTTACCATTTCTTCACACTAAACAACACTCTGCAACAATATACAATAATTCCTAAACGAAAGACTTTATAACACGCAATTAAATCCCCTTAACACAAAACGACTTACTTTTGCCATCCGTTAAGTTAAAACGAAAAAAAGAACATAAAAAGAGAAAACTATCATGAATCATCGGGCGGGCATCGGCATATTGGTTTGTTGCATCGGAATACTTTCCGCACATGCACAAAACGAGAAGAAGGACTCGCTCCAACGGAAGAAAGAAGGAGAAATCTACATCAATCAGGAAGCAGTAAAAAGCATCGAATTCAACTTCACGGCTCAACCGGAAATGATGCGACCAAAACCAAGGATGGACGAAAGAAAACCATGGATGGAATTCAAGAAAGACCTTCCCATCAACATGACTGACACGACTACTTTCCGTAAAAGGAAATATATACGCATCCGTCCGTATACCATTTGGGGAGCCGACCGGTCACACATTGATTATCATGTAGACAAGGACACGCTATCTATCCGTATGAAACTGAATATGGAGAAAGTAAAACCGGCACAAGGCATGGGACATGGATATCGAATAGTACCGGGAGGTATGGACCAATCGGTGACTCCAAGCAATCGACCGATAACCGGATTCAGTGCCGACAAACTCCTTTACGAGAATTTTACCAAACGAGGACGTGCCATCAAGCGTAACAAAAAGAAGGCAAAGGCATGGAAAAAGTACAAAGACCATGTGCCTACCAAGGAAGACTCCTTGAAGCTATATGAAAACAAAAAGCGCATCCCGAAGGACACGCTCATTATCAAGAAGGATACTCTCCATCACTTCATAAACACAAAATAAACCGCGAGAATCAGGCACACGAAGGCAGCCAAGTGATTCCAATGCAAGGATTCGCCCTTGAAGAAGACCGTAGTAAATACGGTAAAGATAATCAAGGTGATAACTTCCTGAATGACCTTAAGCTGCATCAACGTAAAAGGGCCACCATTTTCGGTAAAACCGATGCGGTTTGCCGGAATCTGAAAAAGGTATTCGAAGAAGGCGATAGACCATGAAAAGGCTACAACACCAATCAATGGCAAGGCTTCAAACCAACTGAAGGTCTGTTTCATCTTCAAGTGACCATACCACGCGAAGGTCATGAAGATGTTTGAAATAATCAACAATCCGATTGTCCAAAATGCTTTCATATATTTTCTGTTCTTTTAATTACATTATTATTAATTGGAAGGTATGTGAATGATACATCCCCCTGCCCCCTTCTAAGGGGGATTCATTGGTGCTTATTCTGATGGTGGAAGAAGCTCTTCCTGTACATTCGTCATACTTCCCCAAAGACTATAACGCGCTTCGGGATTCAAGGTTTCCAATTGCTTCAACACTCCCTTCATATCCGTACGGTTGCTTTGCGTTTCGTAGGGACAATTCTTGATTTGCTTGCGGAAATTACGCACCACGGACATCTCCTCCAAATCGGCTTCATGCACCATGCACATGGGTCGGATGATGGTCATATCGAACTTCTTCATCACCAACTTGGGTGGCATCGTGCTGAATGCTCCCTGGAAAGTAATGTTCATCAGCAAGGTTTCGAGGATATCGTCCATGTGATGACCCAAGGCAATCTTGTTGCATCCCTGCTCCTTGGCCACGGTAAAGAGCGCCTTCCGGCGATTCCACGAGCAAAGGAAACAAGGCGACTTGCGCGTGTCGGTACTCGGGTCGAAGCTGGTTTCGTAATGGATGAAAGGTACCCCCAATGCCTCGGCATAGTTTCGCAAATAATCCAAATCGGCTTGATAAGGGATATTCGTCATGGAAACATGAACCGCTACCACGGAGAACTTGGGCTTGAGGATACGGGAACGCTTGGCCAACAACTCGAGCAAAGCCAACGAGTCCTTTCCACCCGAGAGCCCCACGAGAATCTTGTCGCCATCGTCGATGAGGCGATACTTCACTACTCCTTTATTGAAACGCTGACCGATGCGACGCATCAGTATGTCTTCTTCCGTAAACTTGGCCATATCTTCGCTACAAATCGGGCACAAAATTACACCAAAAGAATGATTTTGGAAAAATTTAAGGAAATAGAATTGCCCAAACGATGATAATTCCAATAAAATGCATTAAATTTGGACTTGTATATACATTAACTATTAAGAAATCATTCATGAAAAGATACATTTTTTACCTGATAGCCTGGTGCTGCATGAGCACACTCTCGGCCCAAACATTGAGCCAAGCCAAGAAACTGTTCGATAATGGTGAATACGAAAAGGCAAAGACCGCTTTTACCAAGCTCATCAAGGGTTCACCCAATAGTGCGGAAATCAATTACTATTATGGTGCTTCCCTCTACGAGACCGGTGAGGCGAACAAGGCCGTTTCTTATTTGGAAAAGAGTGCCAAGAAAAACTACATCGGTGCGTTCCGCTATTTGGGTAAAGTGTATGCCGACTTGTATCGTTTCGACGAAGCGGTAGAGAACTACGAAACCCACATCGACTGGCTCAATGAAAAGAACCGCGATACGGAAGAGGCCGAAGCCGAACTCTCTGAACTCCAGAAGAAAGTAAGAATGTTCAAGAGTGTAGAAAAGGTGGCAGTGATTGATAGCTTCCTCATCAACAAGGCTCAATTCTTGGAGGCTTACAAGATTAGTTCGACTTCGGGAAAATTGCAATGGAACGACGCCAAGAACGGAACCATCTATGAAAACGAGATGGGCAACAAGCGCATCATCAGCGAAATGAAGGATAGCTTGATGCAACTCTATACCCAAGAAAGATTGCTCGACGGATGGGGAGAAAAGAACGCCATCGAATCGCTGAACGAAGATTGCAACGTGAACTTCCCGTTCCTCATGGGCGATGGTACGACTCTTTATTATGCTTCGGATGGCGAAGGCACATTGGGTGGATACGACATCTTCGTGACCCGATACGATTCGGAAGACAATACCTACTTGCGCCCGAGCAACATCGGTATGCCTTTCAATTCGGCTGCAAATGATTATATGTATGCCATCGATGAATTCAACAACTTGGGATGGTTCGTGACCGATCGTGAACAACCGGCTGATATGGTTTGTGTATATGTCTTCATTCCGAACGAATCGAAGCAAACATACAACTACGAATCTACCGATCCAAACGTCATCAAGGAAGCTGCTACCCTCCGTAGCATCCAAGCTACATGGACAGATGAAGATCAGGTTCGTGCTGGTCGCCAACGATTGGCTAACTTGAAGTATGCCAAGGAAGAAGATGCAAAAAAGACTGATTTCCATTTCATTGTGGACGATAGTGCCACCTATACTTCTTGGAGTGATTTCCGTTCGAAAGAAGCACAGAATGCTTATCGCCAATTGCTTCAGAAGGAAAAGGACTTGAACCAGCTCCAAACATCCCTGGAAAAGAAGCGTGAAGAATATGCTTCAGAGAATGGTGTGGGCAAGAAGAAATTGGAACCATCTATCCTCGACTTGGAAAAACGCATTCCTCAGCTCATCGAAGAAACCGAAAAGCTTACTTACGAAGTGCGTCGACTGGAGATTGAAAAACTCAGAAAATAACCTTTATAATATAAGGAGGCTTATGGACATACTGATTATCATTTCGCTTATCGTTGCCGGATTGGTGCTCTTCATCATCGAAGTGTTCCTTCTTCCGGGAGTCAGCATTGCGGGTATTGCCTCGGCAGCTTGCCTGCTCTATGCCAATTATTATGCGTTCGACACCATGGGAACGATGCCCGGATGCATCACCTTGGCGATATCAGCCATCGGAGTGATCGGCATCACCATCTGGTTCATGCGCTCGAAAACCGTAGACAAACTTTCTTTGAAGAAAACCATCGACTATAAACCGGAACCGTTGAAAGGTCTTGATTTAAAACCAGGTGATGAAGGTGTAGCCCTCACCCGTCTTGCCCTCATCGGCAATGCTGAATTCAATGGCCGAATCATTGAAGTCCGATCGTCGGGAGATTTCATCGAAGAGAAAAGCACGATTCGAGTGGAACGTATCCTCGATGGTGTAGTGCTTGTACAAAAAGTATAAAAATTGTTTGGATATACCAATTCCCCTCTTGAGAGGGGTTAGGGGTGTGCGAAAGACATCAAGTATATGAATACTAACACACCCCCTTCCCCCTCTCAAGAGGGGAGATAATAAAAATAGATTTTAACTCATAATTCATAACTCATAACTTTAACAACTATGATTGACCCGAGTTTCATTCCGTTCATTCTCGTGGGAGGTGGGATTATTTTCCTATTCATTTTCTTCCACTATGTGCCCTTCTTCCTTTGGTTGAGTGCCAAGGTATCGGGCGTTGATATTTCGCTTGTACAATTGTTCCTGATGCGCATCCGTAATGTGCCTCCACACAT
>JAFYWH010000090.1 GCA_017558175.1 Bacteroidaceae bacterium | reverse complement strand
CTGAACTTCGTGCAACTTGATTTCCTTGCGGATTTGGCGAGCAAACTTGTTGTTGATGGTGTGGCCCGGACGGGTTGCGATGATGCGTCCCTTGATAGGCTTGCCAATCAAAGCCAAGTCGCCGATGATGTCGAGCAACTTATGACGTGCCGGTTCGTTGTCCCATACCAATGGAATGTGGTTGATGTATCCCAACTTAGTGGCATCCATGTGTGGAACACCCATCACGTCGGCCAACTTGTCGTATCTATCTTGCGACATTTCGCGTTCGTAGATTACGATAGCATTGTCCAAGTCACCACCCTTAATCAAACCGTAGTTCAACAAAGGTTCGATTTCGCGAACGAATACAAAGGTACGAGCCGAAGCAACTTCTTCTGGGAACTTGCTCATGTCTTCCAAAGTAGCGAACTGGTTGTAGAGAATCTTCGAGTCGTATGAAATCAATGCATTGACGCTGAAGTTTTCGTCCGGCAATACGATGATAGATGAGCCAGTTTCTTCGTCTCTGAATTCAATCTTTGACTTGATGATGTAGAAGTCCTTCGGAGAATTCTGTTCTACGATACCTACCTTGCCAATTTCTTCTACATAGTACTTGGCACTACCGTCGAGGATAGGGAATTCAGGACCGTCTACCTGGATCAAGCAGTTGTCGATGCCTGCTGAATAGAGCGCAGCCATACCGTGTTCGATGGTGCTGACTTTTATATCGTTCTTTACCAACACTGTACCGCGGGTAGTTTCGCCTACGTTTTCGGCTACCGCATCGATGATTGGTTGGCCTTCTAAGTCGATTCGTTGAATCTTATACCCGTGATTATCCGGTGCCGGATTGAAGGTCACCGTCAAGTTTACTCCGGTGTGGAGTCCTTTTCCTGTCAAAGAAAAGCTACCTCCTAAAGTTTTCTGTTTCAACATGGGTCTTTATTTATTTAATTGTTTTTTAAGTTCTTCTATTTCTTTCTTCATTGCATTCAGTTCAGTAGCCATATCCGGCAATTTCTTGAAGAGAACCGATGACTTGAAGTAGTTCTTCAATTCGATAGGAGGTGTACCAATGAGGTTTTGGCCATCCTTTATACTGCCCGGAACACCCGATTGTGCTCCCAAGTTTACCTTGTTGCCTACCTTGATGTGTCCAGCTACACCTACCTGTCCGCCAAACATACACCATTCGCCCACCTTGGTAGAACCGGCAACACCTACTTGCGATGCCATTACGGTGTGGCTACCTACTTCTACATTGTGAGCAATCTGAATCAAGTTGTCCAACTTCACGCCCTTGCGGATGATGGTTGCACCCATAGTGGCGCGGTCGATACAAGTGTTTGCACCGATTTCCACGTTGTCTTCCAAGATAACGATACCAATCTGAGGAATCTTTTCGTAACCTTCCGGCGATGGGGCAAAGCCAAAACCATCGGCACCCACTACACTGCCTGCATGGAGGATACAGTTGTTTCCTACACGGCAATCGTGATATACGGTAGTGTTCGGATAGAGGATACAGTTGCTTCCTACCTTGGCACCGCTTCCTACGGTAGCGTGCGGATGGAGAGAAGTATTGTCGCCGATTTCAGCGTTGTCGCCTACACATGCAAATGGAGCGATGTACACATTGTTACCAATCTTTGCAGTAGGAGCGATGTATGCCAATGGGTCGATGCCTGTCTTCTTAGGCTTGCTCATTTCATAGAGGTTGAGCAACTTGGCCAAACTTTCGTAAGCATTGTCCACCTTAATTAAGGTGGCATTGATTTCCTTTTCTGGTTCGAAATCCTTGTTCACCAATACGATACTCGACTGGGTTTCGTAGATGTAGTTTGTGTATTTCGGATTCGAAAGGAATGAAATCGCACCCGGTATGCCTTCTTCAATCTTCGCAAAGGTGTGCACGGTTGCATTTTCGTCACCTACAATCGTTCCTTGGATGAATTCCGCAATTTGTTTCGCTGAAAATTCCATAATACTTTCTATATCTTATCGTTTTGTTAATGATTCAATTTCTTAGGAATGCACGGACATTCCAAGTGTTTATACACTTTATTTATGCAAATTAAGGTATTTTTTTTTATATCTCCGTACTTTTTTATTATTATTTGCACATTCTTTCCACTTTTGTGTACAAAAAAACCTCATCTTCGGAGAAATAGAACACCAAAGATGAGGTTTCAGCCTTAAAATATCGTAATCCTATCAGAGGATAGCTTTCAATTGTTCAGCCATTTCAGCTTGTACTTTCTGTGCTTCCTGACCGGCAACTACTGCAAAGTTTTCAGTCTTGTCTGCATAGATGATGGCACGGCTTGAGTTCACGATGAGGCCACAAGTGCTGTTCATACCATACTTGCAAACTTCTTCCAAAGAACCGCCCTGTGCACCTACGCCCGGAACGAGCAAGAAGTGGTTAGGAACAATCTTACGGATATCTTCGAATGCACGGCCTTGAGTAGCACCTACCACGTACATCATGTTTTCGTCGTTAGCCCATTCCTGGCTCTTGCGGAGCACCTTTTCGAAGAGGCGTTCGCCTGCTGGGTCGGCCATCAACTGGAAGTCGTGTGAGCCCTTGTTGCTGGTCAAAGCCAAGAGGATAACCCACTTGCCTTCATATGTCAAGAACGGAGTCACGCTGTCTTCACCCATGTAAGGAGCTACGGTTACAGAGTCGATGTTCAATTCTTCGAAGAATGTGCGGGCATACATCTGTGATGTGTTACCGATATCACCACGCTTAGCGTCAGCAATGATGAACTGGTCTGGGTAATTGGTCTTGATGTATTCTACAGTCTTTTCAAAAGAAATCCAGCCCTTTACGCCCATGCTTTCATAGAAAGCCAAGTTTGGCTTGTATGCAATACAGTAAGGAGCTGTAGCATCGATGATAGCCTTGTTGAATGCAAAGATAGGATCTTCTTCCTTCAACAAGTGTTCAGGGATTTTCTTGATATCTGTATCCAAACCTACGCAGAGGAATGACTGCTTTTTCTTGATGTTTTCAAAGAGTTCTTGTTTGTTCATAGTTCTTTATTTTTTTATAGTTCACTTTCTTTCAATCGTTCTGCATTTTCCGCTACAATGAGGTGGTCAATGCAATCTTGTATATCTCCGTCCATAAAGGCACCGAGGTTGTAGATGGTATAGTTGATGCGATGGTCGGTGATGCGTCCCTGCGGATAGTTGTAGGTGCGGATCTTGGCCGAACGGTCGCCGGTAGATACCATGGTCTTACGCTTGCTGGCGATGTCGTCGATGTACTTCTGGTGTTCCTTGTCATATATAAAGGTACGCAAGCGGGAGAGGGCACGTTCCTTGTTCTTCGGCTGGTCGCGTGTCTCGGTACATTCGATGAGGATTTCTTCTACCACACCGGTATTTGGGTTCTTCCAGTTGTAACGGAGGCGAACACCCGATTCTACCTTGTTTACATTCTGACCGCCGGCACCACCGCTTCGGAAGGTATCCCACTTGATTTCGCCTTCGTTGATTTCTACATCAAACGGTTCGGCTTCAGGAAGTACGGCTACTGATGCTGCTGAAGTATGTACACGGCCTTGTGTTTCGGTAGCTGGCACACGCTGAACGCGGTGCACGCCCGATTCGTACTTCAAAGTACCATATACCTTCTCGCCGGTAACGGAGCAGATGATTTCCTTGAAACCACCGGCAGCACCTTCGTTGGCACTCGATACTTCCAAACGCCAGCCCTTCGATTCGCAGTACTTGGTGTACATGCGGAAAAGGTCGCCAGCAAAGATGGCTGCTTCGTCGCCACCTGTACCACCACGGATTTCGAGGATGGCATTGCGGTCGTCTTGCGGATCGGCAGGAACGAGGAGAAGCTTGATTTCCTCTTCCAATACCGGGATGCGTGCTTCACAAGCAGCTGCTTCCTCGCGAGCCATTTCCTTCATTTCCGGATCGCTTTCGCCCATCATCATCTTGGCTTCTTCCAATCCTTCAATGCATTGGATGTATTCCTTGCGAGCCGCCATGATATCGCTCAAGTCCTTGTATTCCTTGGTGAGCTTCACGTAGCGCTTCTGGTCGCCGATGACGTTAGGGTCGGTGATAAGAGTCGATACTTCTTCGAATCTTGCCACCAAACCTTCCAGTTTTTCTAATATGTTATTATTGTCTGCCATTCTTAATAAGTAAATTCACCGAAGTCAGAACGGATAATCAATTCCTTCTTGCCGTCGCTTTCTTCGATGCGGCCTACGATTTGTGCATCGATGCCGAAGCTCTTCGAGATAGCGATTACTTCTTCTGCATGTTCTGGTGACAAGTATACTTCCAGACGGTGACCCATGTTGAATACCTTGTACATTTCGCTCCAGTCTGTCTGGCTTTGTTCGTGGATAGTCT
>JAFYWH010000089.1 GCA_017558175.1 Bacteroidaceae bacterium | reverse complement strand
CGCAAACCTACGTTCAAAGCTACTGGGTAGATCAATTCAACCTTGATTTCTACGTTATCACCAGGCATTACCATTTCAACGCCTTCTGACAATGAGATTTCACCTGTACAGTCCATTGTACGGAGGTAGAACTGAGGACGATACTTGTTGTGGAACGGAGTATGACGACCACCTTCTTCCTTCTTCAAAACGTAGATAGTTGCCTTGAAAGTTGAGTGTGGCTTGATCTGACCTGGCTTACACAATACCATACCGCGCTTGATTTCATTCTTGTCGATACCGCGGAGCAACAAACCTACGTTGTCACCTGCCTGACCTTCATCCAACAACTTACGGAACATTTCAACACCAGTTACAACTGACTTCTTGTCTTCACCCAAACCAAGGATCTGAACATCGTCACCTACGTGGATAACACCAGTTTCGATACGACCTGTTGCTACTGTACCACGACCTGTGATTGAGAATACGTCTTCAACCGGCATCAAGAATGGCTTATCGATAGCACGTGGAGGCAATGGAATCCAAGTGTCGCAAGCTTCCATCAATTCCATAACCTTTTCTTCCCATTGTTCAACACCGTTCAATGCACCAAGTGCAGAACCGCGGATGATAGGAGTATTGTCGCCATCGAATTCGTATGCAGAAAGCAATTCACGCATTTCCATTTCTACCAATTCCAACATTTCTTCGTCGTCAACCATGTCGCACTTGTTCAAGAAAACAACCAAGCGAGGTACGTTTACCTGACGAGCCAACAAGATGTGTTCACGAGTCTGAGGCATCGGACCATCTGTTGCAGCACAAACGATGATAGCACCGTCCATCTGAGCAGCACCAGTAACCATGTTCTTAACGTAGTCGGCGTGACCCGGACAGTCTACGTGAGCGTAGTGACGGTTAGCTGTTTCATACTCAACGTGAGAAGTGTTGATAGTAATACCACGTTCCTTTTCTTCTGGAGCGTTGTCGATAGAATCGAAAGAACGCAATTCAGAAAGACCCTTCTTAGCCAATACTGTAGTGATAGCTGCTGTCAAAGTAGTCTTACCGTGGTCAACGTGACCGATGGTACCAATGTTAACGTGATCTTTCGAACGTTCAAATTTTTCTTTAGCCATAGCTTTAAAATTTATTTGTTTATTTGATTAATAATCAGCTTTCGTATTCAAGAGCTGTTAACGAGATTTGAACTCGTGACCTCTTCCTTACCAAGGAAGTGCTCTACCACTGAGCTATAACAGCAGGAGTGTGGGCAAAGATGGATTCGAACCACCGAAGGCGTAAGCCAGCAGATTTACAGTCTGCCCCATTTGGCCACTCTGGTATTTGCCCAACTAAATCGTCAAAGAACTTTTCTTTATTTTGAGCCTCTTGTCGGATTCGAACCAACGACCCCGAGATTACAAATCACGTGCTCTGGCCAACTGAGCTAAAGAGGCTTATTCAACTTTACAGCCGCACTCTTATCGAGCTAAGCGGCTGCAAAGTTAGATATTTATTTTAAAACACAAAAACTTTTGGCTTATTTTTTATTTGCCACGAAGTTTTTCTTTTGCTTTAGTTAATTGTTTGGATAATGCATCCACGCATTCATCCACGGATTCTTCAAATGTATCGCTCACCTTTTCCGCAAAAAACTCACCGTTCATCGCTAAGACTTTGATACCGGCTTCCTTATTCAATGCAGTTTCAGGCTTTACTACCTTTAATGACACCTCCACTTTCTTTATATCGTCGCAAAACTTTTCTAATTTGGCAACCTTCTTCTGGATAAAATCCTGAAGTTTTTCAGATGCATCAAAATGAATCGCTTGAATTCTTACTTCCATAAATACCTCCTTTTTTACGCTCGTGGATGAGCTTGTTCATAAACTTTTTTAAGTTCCTCAAAAGTTGCATGCGTGTAGATTTCCGTCGTCGCCAAACTTTCATGCCCTAGCAGTTCTTGTACAGCCCGCAATTCCGCATTTCCGTTCAGCATAGCCGTTGCAAAAGTATGCCTCAGCACATGTGGACTTCTTTTCTTCAGCTTTACAACCTTGAAGAGGTTCCGTTTCACCAATCTATAAACCTGCATCGGATACATCCGCTCCCCATTCTTCCGAACAAAGAAAGCTTCGCCTCCATCAGGGAATGCTTCTTTTTTTACCTTAATATATATAAGCAAGTCTTCCGCCAATTCATTTCCGAAAGGTATCAGCCTTTGCTTATTTCTCTTCCCCAGCACCTTAATCAATTTCGCCGAGCAATCGACATCCACTTCGTTCAACCCAATCAATTCCGAAAGTCGCATGCCTGTAGCATAAAACATCTCAAGAATCATCCGGTCTCTGCATCCTTCAAAACCATCGCTAAACGGAATTTCATCAAGCAACCGGTTCATATCTTTTTCTCTCACGAAAGACGGCAACGGCTTTTTCTTTTTAAGACTGACGATTTTCGCCATCGGATTCACCGTAATCCGTTTCTTCTTCAAGAGAAACCGATAGAAAGAACGCAACGAACTTAGTTTTCGATTTACCGAAGTTTCCGCCCGACCATCATCCATCAGATTGACAATCCAATTCCGGACATGATCCGCATGAGCCTCCGATATTTCCAGCTCCGCTTCTATTTCTTTAAGGTAACCTTCAAACTCTCTAAGATCTGTTCCATAAGAAACGATTGTTTTCTCCGAATAGTTCCGTTCGAGACGAAGGTAATCCAAAAAAGAGTCTATCAACATAAAAAACGTTACATCATAGATTCATGCAACGAATATATGAAAAAGAATTCAATAATTCAAAGAAAGTTCGCAAAAAATTAATCTTCTACTTGTTGGAGCTTCTGTACATAGACAGCACGTTCTCTCTTCAATCTGTTCAATACAGATGGCTTGTCGAACTGCTGTCTAGCTCTCAATTCCTTTACAACACCTGTCTTTTCGAATTTTCTCTTAAACTTCTTCAAGGCCTTTTCAATGTTTTCGCCTTCTTTTACTGGTACTACAATCATTTTTTTTGAATTAATTATGTTGTTATTAAATTTCCGCAGTCAAATTGCGGCGCAAAATTACATATACTTTCTTTATTTACAAAACTTTCCTTTGTTTTTTATTGAAAATGAACGAGAAATCGTATCTTTGTTGGCTAGTTAACCGATTGATTATGGCAACAATATCAGAAATAAGAAACAGATTGTCGGCTTTACGCGAACAAATGCAGCTCCGCAAGCTATCAGCATTCATCGTTCCAAGCACCGACCCGCACTCAGGCGAATACGTTCCCGAGCATTGGGAATCAAGAAAATGGATCAGCGGATTTACCGGTTCGGCCGGCACCGCAGTTATCACTTTAGAGGATGCCGGACTTTGGACAGACTCCCGTTACTTCATCCAAGCCGAAGAGCAATTGGAAGGCACAGGTATCCGTCTTTTCAAGGACCGCTTGCCGGAAACTCCTTCCATCACCGAATGGTTAGGAAGCGTCTTGAAGGAAGGCGACAAAGTGGGCATCGATGGTTGGGTTAACTCCCATCAAGAAGCATTAGGTATCCGCAACGAACTGAAACAAAACGGCTTGCAATTGGAGACCATGACCGAAGATATTTTCGACACTATCTGGCAAGACCGTCCAAGCATGCCACAAACTCCTATTTTCATTTTTGGCGAAGACCGCACCGGAGCATCTTGCACCGAAAAAATCAACCGCATCCGTGAAGCCATCTCTGCCAACGGAGCATCGGCCATCATCCTCTCTGCGTTGGATGAAATTGCCTGGACACTCAACCTCCGTGGTAACGACGTACATTGCAATCCGGTTTTCATCAGCTATCTGTTGATTTCGGAAGAAGGATATACCTTATATATATTGAAGGAAAAGATTACCGACGAAGTACGCTCCTACTTGAAGGAACATCAAGTTGAAGTCAAAGCATATCCGGCTTTGGCCGAAGACCTCAGGGCGTTTAAGGAAAAACATCAAGGCGTTTTGCAAATTTCCCCATTGGCCAACGAAGCACTCTACGATTTGTCCTCCCAATATGCCGACACCATCATCGCTCCATCACCGGTAGCTTTGATGAAGGCCGTGAAGAACGAAACCGAACAAGCCGGTTTCCGCAAGGCCATGGAGCGCGATGGGGTAGCTATGGTCAAATTCCTCCGTTGGTTGAAAGAAGCCGTACCAGCTGGTCAAGAAACCGAATGGAGCATCGATGAAAAACTCTACGAATTCCGTGTCGAACAAGCCGATTTCAAAGGTATCAGCTTCGATACCATTGCCGGATACAAAGAGCATGCAGCCATTGTACACTACGAAGCCACACCCGAAACGGCTCTTCCATTGAAGCCGGAAGGCTTGTTGCTTTTGGATAGTGGTGCCCAATACTTAGATGGTACCACCGACATCACCCGTACCATTGCATTAGGTCCTTTGACCGAGGAAGAAAAGACAGACTTCACCCTCGTCTTGAAAGGCCACTTGCAATTACAAGCAGCCCACTTCCCTGCCGGCACTTGTGGCACCCAACTCGACGTATTGGCCCGTATTGCCATGTGGAGAACTGGCATCAACTATCTGCATGGTACCGGACATGGCATCGGACACTTCCTTTGTGTACACGAAGGTCCTCACCAAGTGCGCATGAATCACATGCCTACCCTATTGGTTCCAGGCATGCTTTTGACCGATGAGCCAGGCATCTACAAAGCCGGTCGCCATGGTATCCGTATCGAGAACACATTGCTCATCGTTCCTGCTCAGGAAACAGAGTTCGGCACATTCTACAAGTTCGAACCGCTCACCCTCTGTCCTATCGACAAGGAAGCCATCGTGGTAGAAATGCTTACCGATGAAGAATTGGCATGGTTCAACGAATATCATCAATTCGTATTCGACCGCCTTTGCCCATACTTGAACGAAGAAGAACAAGCATGGCTCAAGGAAGCAACATCTCCACTTAAACGCTAACGACTATGGCACTTATCAAATCAGTTAGAGGTTTTACTCCAAAGATTGGAGAGAACACTTACTTGTCCGAAAATGCCACCATCGTGGGCGATGTAACCATCGGAAAAGATTGTAGCATTTGGTTCAATGCCGTTCTTCGTGGCGATGTAAACCCTATCCGCATCGGTGATAGAGTAAATATTCAAGACGGAAGCGTGCTTCATACCCTCTATGAACGTTCGGTGGTGGAAATCGGCAATGATGTATCGGTTGGACACAATGTGACCATCCACGGAGCAACCATTAAAGATGGTGCACTTGTTGGTATGGGTTCTACCATCCTCGATTATGCCGTAGTGGGCGAAGGAGCCATTGTAGCAGCCGGTGCTTTAGTCTTAGCAAATACCATTATCGAGCCAGGCACACTTTGGGCAGGCGTTCCCGCCAAGTTCATCAAGAAGATTCCCGTAGAACAAAGCCGGGAATTAAATCAGAAAATCGCCAATGGCTATCTGATGTATGCTTCTTGGTTTAAGGAAGAAGACAATCAATAAATAAAAAAAGTGGATGTGCACTCAACACATCCACTTTTCATTTATAATGCTATATTGCTCATTATCTTGTCCATCGCACCGGCATTGCCTTTCACATAATCTCCGGCTGCTTGTCCCGATTGCTTGAGATAAGCCTCATCGGTCAGGAACTTGTTCATCAATTGTTCGAAGTCTTCGTATCCATTGATTTCAAAGCCTCCCTTGTTTGCCAAAAGGTGTTGCGCTTCGCGGAACTTCTTGTTGTTCGGTCCGAAGATAACAGGGATGCCATAAACTGCTGCTTCCAACACATTGTGGATACCTACACCGAAACCACCTCCAATGTACGAGATTTCCCCATAACGATAAATGGAAGAAAGCAAACCATAGCAGTCGATAATCAAACAATCGGCTTGCTCCACATTTTCTTCTGTCGCTTTCGTATATCGGATACAAGAACGCTGGAGCTTCGATTCTATCTCCTTCAAGTGACTATCATTCACCACATGCGGAGCGATGATAAGCTTCATTTCCGGATGAGCATTAAAGTATTTGATGAAGATATCTTCATCCGGTCCCCACGAACTACCCGCCACAAAAGTCAAGGCATCGCCCTTAAACTTCTGGACCAAAGGTAATTGCTTGGCCGCAACACAGATGTCGAGCACTCGATCGAAACGGGTATCGCCTACCACTGTAGTATTCTTCACGCCAATCTCAGCCAACAACTGCTTCGATTCTTCGTTCTGCACAAACAAGTGAGCAAAGGTTTTCAACACTTGCTGATAGCTCTTGCCATACCAACGG
This sequence comes from Bacteroidaceae bacterium, assembly GCA_017558175.1. Lineage (GTDB taxonomy): Bacteria > Bacteroidota > Bacteroidia > Bacteroidales > Bacteroidaceae > Phocaeicola. Next base: position 33,649 of record JAFYWH010000089.1, on the reverse strand, counting down.
AAGAAAATCTGCCCCGGACGGAAGATGGATGACACACTATATACCGGAACACCTTTCTTAGACAAAGCATTCAAATAGTTCTGCCAAAACTCATACTTCACGAAGAACACCATGCAAGGATTCACTAAGTCGATGAATTTCTTCACATTGCTTGGAGTATCAATCGGCAAATAGCAAACGATGTCTGCCCCATCATAATTCTTGCGAACCTCATAGCCCGAAGGCGAGAAGAAGGTTTGAAGAATCTTGTACTGAGGATACTCCTTGCGGATGCGTTCAATCAATGGGCGACCTTGTTCAAACTCGCCCAATGATGCCGCATGAAACCAAATATATCGGGCATTGCGATCGAACTTGCTTTTCAACAATTCGAACGCATCCCGATGGCCTTTCACCATCTTAGCCGGTTTGTCGCTGAACAAGGCTGCCAGCTTCACACCCAGCTCTAAAAGATACATGGCCAGATTGTAAATCATTTCTTTCCTATATATTATTAAAGCACTTCAACTGCACGACGGATACGACGCAACGATTCTTCCTTACCCAATACAGCGGTAATATCGAAGATATGTGGGCCCTTACCTTCGCCTACCAAAGTCAAACGGAATGCATTCATCACGTTACCGAGGTGATAACCCTTTTCTGCAATCCAAGCCATCACTTCCTTTTCCTGGTTTTCTACCGAGAAGTCTTCCATGGCTTCGAGGAAATCGGCCAACTCCAACATGTGTGCCGGAGAATCTTCTTTCCAACGTTTCTTGCGAGTCTTTTCATCGTATTCAGTAGGAGCTACAAAGAAGAACTTACAAGTTTCCCACAAATCCTTCACGAAGCTTACACGATCCTTCATCAAGCCAACTACGGTAATAACCTTATCCATTGGAGCTTCGATGCCGTTAGCCTTCAAGATAGGCATGAATAGTTCAGCCAATTCGGCGTTGTCCTTCTTCATGATGTATTCGTGATTGAACCACTTACCCTTTTCGAAGTCGAACTTAGCACCTGCCTTGCTACAATGCTTCAAATCGAAGAGCTGCACCAATTCGTCGAGTGACATGATTTCCTGGTTGTTACCCGGATTCCAGCCCAAGAGAGCGAGGAAGTTGATGACCGCTTCCGGCAAATAACCAGATTCACGATAACCTGAAGATACATCACCAGTCTTTGGGTCATGCCATTCCAATGGGAATACAGGGAAACCAAGACGGTCGCCATCACGCTTGCTCAACTTACCGTTTCCATCCGGCTTCAAGAGCAATGGAAGGTGTGCGAATTCCGGCATGGTATCTTCCCAACCAAATGCACGATAAAGCAATACATGAAGCGGAGCCGAAGGCAACCATTCCTCACCACGGATAACGTGTGACACTTCCATCAAGTGGTCGTCCACAATGTTTGCCAAGTGATAAGTTGGCAATTCATCGGCCGACTTGTACAACACCTTATCATCGAGAACTGAAGAGTTTACGATAACTTCACCACGGATAATGTCGTGAACGTGTACTTCTTCGTTCGGTTCAATCTTGAAACGGACTACATATTGCTTGCCTTCTGCAATCAACGCATCTACTTCTTCCTTCGGGAGAGTGAGCGAGTTGCGCATTCCCATACGGGTAGAAGCATCGTACTGGAAGTTAGCCACTTCCTGACGCTTGGCATCCAATTCTTCCGGAGTATCGAAAGCGATGTAAGCCTTGCCAGCTTCCATCAAAACGTCTACATACTTCTTATAAATGTCACGGCGTTCCGACTGACGGTATGGACCATGATTGCCACCAAAGCTTACGCCTTCGTCGAACTTGATGCCCAACCACTTGAACGACTCGATGATATACTCTTCTGCACCCGGCACGAAGCGGTTTGAGTCAGTATCTTCGATACGGAAAATCAATTCACCACCATGCTGACGGGCAAACAAATAATTGTATAAAGCGGTGCGCACACCACCGATATGCAACGCTCCAGTAGGACTCGGAGCAAAGCGAACTCTAACTTTTCTATCTGACATTTGTTCTTTATATATAAAATACGGGACAAAATTAATCTAAATTCCCGATTTTTTCGTAATTTGCGGGCAAAATTATACGATTATGAACAGTATCAATACCCAAAGACGGTTTTCTTATAAGGATTTGTTGTACAAATGCCTCATTTTCATAGTAACAGTATCGGCCATCACCTACTTCATGCCGAAGGAAAGAAAATTCAACTATGAATTCGAAATCAACACACCGTGGAAATACGGGCTCCTTCAGGCATCGTTCGATTTCCCTATCTACAAAAGCGAACAACAAGTACAAAAAGAACAGGATAGCTTGCGGGCAACCTATCAGCCTTACTTCACCGTAGACAAGAATGTGGAGAAGAACATGACGGCCAAGCTTCGTGAGGACTATAACCGAAACATGCGGTTCACCCTCCCGAGTCCTGACTATTTCCGCCACATCGAGCGAACATTGAAGCACATCTACGAACAAGGTGTTCTATCGGCTCACGATGCCCAATTCTTGGTAGAAGACAGCATACAGAACATCCAGATAGTGGAAAAGAACATGTCTGCCTCTAAAGAAGCAGCCCAACTATTCACTGTAAAAGCCGCTTACGAACATTTGCTGAATGCCGACACCTTACGCTACAACAAGCGCATATTGCAATCGTGCAATTTGGATAACTACTTGGCTTCCAATATCACTTACGACCTCGAGAAATCAGAATCAGTTTTGGAAGACCTACAAGGACAAATCTCATGGGGTAAGGGATTGGTTCAAAATGGTCAACGAATCATCGACCGTGGAGAAATCATCGACGAACATACATACGATATCCTCAGTTCTTTGAAAAAGGAATGGGCAAAACGAAGCGAATCCGTTCAGGAAATCCGCCTCACCTTCATGGGACAAGCCTTGGTTGTAGGTGTACTGATTCTCTGCTTCATGATTTATCTGGAGCTTTTCCGCAGAGAGTATTACGAACGTAAACGAAGCGTACTTTTGCTTTACGCCCTTATCGTATTCTTCCCTGTGGTACTCTCGTTCATGATGGAACAGAACCTGTCGAATGTCTACGTGGTGCCATTGGCCATGATACCTATCATTATCGGTATCTTCCTCGACTCACGTACCGCTTTCATGGCACATATCACCATCATTTTGATATGCTCCATCATGCTTCGCTATCCGCATGAATTTATCATTTTGCAATTGGCAGCCGGCATGACGGCCATCTATAGTCTCCGCGAACTTTCACAACGTTCGCAATTGCTTCGAACAGCTCTCATTGTGGTTATCTGCTATTCCCTTCTTCATTTAGGATTCGAGCTGATTCAAGAAAGCGGATTGACCAATCTGAATACCCGAATGTACATCTATTTCATTATCAACGGTATTCTCCTGCTCTTTGTCTATCCGTTGCTTTTTGTTCTCGAAAAGGCATTCGGTTTCACATCGAACGTAACTTTGGTCGAGCTTTCCAACATCAACACCAAGCTCCTCCGCAGGATGTCCGAAGTAGCTCCTGGCACCTTCCAACACTCCTTGCAGATGGCCAACCTTGCCGCAGAAGCAGCCAATCGCATTGGAGCCAATAGCCAATTGGTACGTACCGGAGCCTTGTATCACGACATCGGGAAAATACAGAATCCGGCCTTCTTTACTGAGAATCAAGCCAATGTGAATCCGCACAAGAGCCTCAGCTACGAACAGAGCGCACAGGTTATCATCAGTCACATCACCGATGGTATCAAGTTGGCCGAAAAGCATAATTTGCCGAAGGTTATCAAGGACTTTATCCGTACACACCACGGCAAAGGCATGGCGAAGTATTTCTACATCTCTTATAAGAACGAACACCCGGACGAAGAGGTGGATGTGCAAAAGTTCAGCTACCCTGGTCCTAATCCGTTCACCAAGGAACAAGCTATCTTGATGATGGCCGATGCCGTAGAAGCAGCATCGAGAAGCTTGCCGGAATATACAGAAGAAAGCATTAGTGCACTGATTGAAAAAATTGTGGACGGACAAGTTGCAGAAGGTTACTTCAAGGAATGTCCGATTACCTTCAAGGACATTGCTTTGGTAAAAGCCTTGTTCAAGGAAAAGCTGAAAACGGTATATCATACCCGAATCACCTATCCGGAATTGAAGAAGTAAGAAAGAGTTTGCTTCATAATATTCAGGCCGCCATTTTTAACGATGACGGCCTTTTAAAAAAACGTCTTGGCGTTTGAAGTAAAACGCCAAGACGTTTTGCCTTAAATGCCTAAGCGTTTAAAAAAAACTCTTGCAAGCATTCACCTGCAAGAGCTTAACTGAGTACTCGAAGCGGGACTTGAACCCGCACAGCCATTACTGGCCAAAGGATTTTAAGTCCTTCGTGTCTACCATTCCACCATTCGAGCATCCTCAAAGAGAGAGCGGAAAACGAGGCTCGAACTCGCGACCCTAACCTTGGCAAGGTTATGCTCTACCAACTGAGCTATTTCCGCATTTGATTTTAACGGGTGCAAAGATAAAGGCTTTTTACTTATCAGCCAAATTTTGCACCCGCTTTTTTTATTCATTCAAGATGTTCTCTATCTCCTGAAGCTCTTCCGAAGTGAATTCCAGATTATCCAACGTACGCAAATTGGCCGACAATTGCTCAACAGAACTTGCGCCAACAATGACCGAAGTCATGCGTTCGTCCTTCAAGATCCATGCCAACGCCATCTGCGCCAACGACTGACCTCTGCGGAGTGCCAACTCATTCAACTTAGCTGCCTTCTGAACCTTTTCTGGTGTAACCTGATCCAACTGAAGATAGCCTGTTGAACGGGCTGCACGAGAATGTTCCGGTATTCCCTTCAGATACTTATCGGTAAGCAAACCTTGCGCCAATGGCGAAAAGGAGATGAATCCCGAACCATAAGAGGCAGCCAATGGCAATGTCTCGGCTTCCACCGCACGATTGAACATATTGTAACAATACTGACTTATCAGACAAGGAACACCTGCCGACTTCAACATTTCGTATGCTTGCTTGGCTTGTTGTGGCGGATACTTGGAAATACCCACATACAGCGCCTTTCCTTGCTTCACGATATCAATCAATGTCTGAATCGTTTCTTCCACCGGCGTAACTCCATCATAACGATGGGTGTAGAAGATATCAAAATATTCCAAACCGGTACGACGAAGACTTTGATTTATGCTGGCCATCAGATTCTTACGCGAACTTCCATCGCCATAAGGGCCAGGCCACATCAAGTGTCCTGCCTTGGAAGAAACAATCATCTCATCCCGATAACCCTGGAAGTTTTCTTTGAAGATACGACCGAAATTCGATTCTGCACTTCCCGGAACAGGTCCATAATTGTTGGCCAAATCGAAGTGAGTCACGCCGTTGTCGAACGCATGTTTAATCATGTCGGTGGCCACATCAAAGTCATCCACACTACCGAAGTTATGCCACAAGCCCAAAGAAATGCGAGGCAACAACAAGCCACTATTTCCACAAAGCTTGTATTGCATCTTGCCATTATAACGGTCGTCCGATGGTTGATAAGTCATAATATTCTTATTTATCGATTCAACAATGCTTTTTCGGCAGCTTCCATGCTCTCGAAGTTGAAGCCTTCTACCACCTTAGCCATCAATGCAGAAATCTGGTCGTTGCAAAGGTTGCCGATGCTTCCCTCGTGAGTATGATGCACTTGCTTGTCGTGAGTAAAGTTACCTGCTTCGATATCCAATCCCACCTTCTTATATGCATCGCGGAATGGCATACCTTCTGAAGCCAAACGGTTTACTTCTTCCACACTGAAGATATAGAGATAACGGTCATCGTCCAAGATATGGTCGTTAATCTTAATCTTGTCCATGATGTAAGTAGCCATCTGCAAGCAATCCTTCAACTCCTCGAATGCCGGAAGGAATACTTCCTTGATAATCTGCAAATCGCGGAAATAGCCTGAAGGCAAGTTATTCATAATCAGCATAATTTGTTGAGGAAGTGCCTGAATCTTGTTACACTTGGCACGAGTCAACTCGAATACATCCGGATTCTTCTTGTGAGGCATGATGCTGGAACCTGTAGTACATTCATCCGGCAACTTCACGAAACCGAAGTTTTGGCTACTGAACATACAAGCATCGAAAGCCAACTTGGCTACCGTACCTGCAATGGAAGCCATAGCAAAGGCCACATTACGTTCCATCTTGCCACGTCCCATCTGTGCATACACCACATTGTAGTTCATTGATTCGAAGCCCAACAAGCGTGTAGTCATCTCGCGATTCAACGGGAATGACGAGCCATAACCAGCTGCCGATCCCAACGGATTGCGATTACACATCTTGAAGGCTGCCTGAAGGAACATCATATCGTCCACCAAGCTTTCGGCATACGCACCAAACCACAAACCGAACGAAGACGGCATAGCAATCTGAAGATGAGTATAACCCGGCATCAAGACATCCTTATACTTATTGCTCTGCGCCACCAAAACCTTGAACAAATCTTCCACCGCTTCTGCAATTTCCTTCAATTGAGCACGAGTGAAGAGCTTCAAGTCGACCAAAACTTGGTCGTTACGCGAACGTCCGCTATGAATCTTCTTTCCCACATCGCCCAACTTACGAGTCAACATCAATTCCACTTGCGAGTGAACATCTTCGATGCCATCTTCTATCACGAAATCACCAGCCTCAGCCGAAGCATAGATATTCTTCAATTCTTCCAACAATGCAGCCAACTCATCGGCCTGCAACAAGCCAATGCTTTCGAGCATCGTGATGTGTGCCATGGAGCCAATCACATCGTGTTTAGCCAAATAAAGGTCCATTTCACGGTCGCGACCTACCGTAAAGCGATCGATTTCCGCATTGACCTGCACATTCTTTTCCCAAAGTTTCTGAGCCATATCCTATACCTTTCTTTAATAAGGAATCATAGACAACATTTCGGCCAACTTTTCCACACCTTCCTGTAAAGGCTTGGAAACCATTGCCTTCATAAACATGTTCACTTCCGCACGAATAGTAACCTTCAGCTTTGCCTGTTCGCTAGTGACCGGAAGCATCTGAATCCAAAGATTCAAAGGAATAGGCGAATGGTCGCCTTCGAACTTGATGCACTTGCACGGTTCACGTTCGATGATACGGAGAGTGACATTCATACCCTGTACGGTGAGTGTCAATGAATCGCGGTCGAAAGTGATATCCTGAATCTTGTCTCCTACCTTTTCGCGGACTTGTTCCAAGCGTTCCTTGATGCCCGACAAGTTGTTCAAATCCTCCAACTTGTTATATACACGTTCCTGACTATAAGGAACAAATTTCACATTACTTTCAAATTGTGCCATAATTTCAATAAATAGTAAAAGAGAACTGTTCGAAGGCATGAACTGCCTTCAAACCGCTCTCTTTCATTTTTATTCTAACCCAAAAAGATTTATTTTCCTGTCCAATGAGCTGGGTCCTTTCTCCAAGCGTCCAAAACTTCTACATCTTCTTCATTGATGTAACCAGTCTGTACTGCTACTTCGAGAACAGCTTCATAGTTAGTCAAAGTTGCCAATTCTACGTTAGCATTCTTGAATGCTTCAATAGCAACAGGGAAACCGTATGTATAAGAAGCAATCATACCAATCACTTCACAACCATCGCGACGGATAGCTTCAACAGCCTTCAAACTGCTACCACCAGTAGAAATCAAGTCTTCGATAACAACGACCTTCATACCCGGACGAAGTTCACCTTCAATCAAGTTTTCCAAACCGTGATCCTTTGGAGACGAACGAACATACACGAACGGCAAGTTCAATTCTTCAGCAACCAAAGCACCTTGAGCAATAGCACCTGTTGCAACACCTGCAATTGCATCTACCTGACCAAACTTTTCGAGGACGAGGCGACTGATTTCAACCTTCACAAAGTTACGGAGAGAAGGATAAGAAAGAGTCTTGCGGTTATCACAATAGAATGGAGACTTCCATCCTGATGCCCATGTAAAAGGATTAGAAGGCTGCAACTTGATAGCCTTAACTTTCAACAACTTCTCTGCGAATAATTTTTCTAAAGTTCCCATAGTCTATTTAATGTTTATTTTTTGCAAAAATAAGCAAAGGTTTTGAGAAAACGAAACAGAAAAAGAATTTTCTTAAAAGAAATGACAGGTTTAATAGCTACTTGCTAACGCCAAAGTAAGGACACTGAACCTTAAACCGGGAATCTGAGGGAAGGCATCGGCACAAGCCACCAATGTGGCCCCTGTTGTGAACACATCGTCTACCAAGAGAACATGCTTACCTACCAGGCGCTCCGGAGAAGTACACTCGAAGATATCCTTCACATTCAGCCATCGCTCATAGCTCCCTTTACGGGTTTGACTCTGAGTGTATTGGGTTCTGACCAAGAGGTCATCCCACACGGGAATATTCGTTATGGAGGAGATGCCATTGGCCAACATGAGACTCTGATTGTATCCGCGAATCTTTTGCTTCCGGGGATGCAAGGGAACCGGTATGATGCCATCCACGCCTCGAAAGAAGCCGGAAGAAAGAATCTCCCGAGTCATGCATCGGCCGAGGAAACATCCCAAATCGGCATTGCCATGGTATTTCAAGTCGGACAAGATTTTTTTCACATCACCCCCTTTGGAATAATACAGATAGGCACTGGCCCTTTCCAACGGGAACTTTCCCCATAGTTCTTTCTCCATGGCATTGTCTTTCTGGAGATGCAAATGGGTTCGAGGTGCGTTAGAAAGACAATGAAAACACAGATATTCTTCGCCTTCCAACAAGGTTTTTCCACAAACCAGGCAACATTGCGGGAAAAAGAGTTTCCACAAATCAGTCCATATACTCATCCTCGCACCCGATTTGTTTCATACACCGAAGGATTTCACCCATATCATATCCATGACCGAGGGCAAAGCGGATTACTTTCCCGTTCCGTTCGTATTCCGTAGATGCCTTTACACTCTTGCGCTTTTTCTCGAGCAAAGAGGTGAGCACGGAAGTGTATTCTTCTTCATCTATCTCATCCAATGCCGCATAGATGAAATCCGAAGCCACATGCTTCATTCTCAACGCTTGAGCAATCTTGATTCTCCCCCATTGGTTGAAACGATATTTGTCTCGGACGAAAGCATTGGCATATCGTTGTTCGTCGATGTATCGCTCCTTCTTCAGGGATTCGATGATAGCATCAAATGCATCACTCGGAGCGCCCCATTGTTCCAACTTACGCAACACATCGTCCGTGCAACGTTCTGTCAATGAGCAATATGCCTCGGCTTTCAAGCGGGCTTCTTGGGCGGAACATTCCTTTTTCATGGTCGCTTGGCTTTAATCATGCGGTCGTTTCCAAAATCATCTTGTCTCAATTCGATGGAATGATAGCCCAATTCCTCCAACATCCGGACGGTTTCCGAACCATATGCCTGATTGATTTCGTAATAGAGCGAACCATCTTCAGTCAACATCTCCTTGGCCAAGAGAGCTATCTTCCGATAGAAAAGCAAAGGATCGTCATCGGACACGAACAAGGCAAGCGAAGGTTCCCAATCCAAAACATTGGCATCCATATTCGCCTTTTCCTTTTCGGCAATATAAGGAGGATTGCTCACAATCACATCGTAACGGGCACTTTCCGGCTTGGCAAGCAAGACATCTTGCTGACGGAAAAGCACATCGGCTTCATTCTTTTCGGCATTCCGAGTGGCCACCGAAAGGGCTTCTGCCGATACATCCCAAGCCTCTATCTTCGCCCCTTCGACAAGTTTCGACAAAGAAATGGCAATGCATCCGCTTCCGGTGCCGATGTCGAGCATCCGAGGAGAGGGCTTTCCTTGGCAATCATCCGCTATCCAATGCACCAATTCCTGCGTTTCCGGACGAGGAATCAGGACGTTCTTGTTCACCTCGAACGTGAATCCGCAAAAGGTTTCTATACCTATTATATATTGTATCGGCTCGTTTTTCTTCAAACGCCGAATCATTTCATCCAAAACGCTTCGGCGTTTTCCTGAAATCTCCTTATCTTTGCCACCATACAATTCGAGGGTTGTGAAGCCGAACACGTCCACCAACAACATCTTTGCCAGTGCCAAGGCTTCGGAGTCGGGATAAATCCCCCTCAAGGCGTCTCTTATTTCGTTTACTACGGGATGCATAATTCTTCAATTCTCGCATGCAAAAATAAGAATTTAAATAAGACCAAAATGACAAAAGACGAAAAATATATAGCCCGATGCATCCAATTGGCCAAAAACGGCCTTTGCAATGCCTCACCAAACCCGATGGTAGGAGCCGTAATTGTACACAAGGACACCATCATAGGCGAAGGTTACCACATCCGTTGCGGAGAACCACATGCCGAAGTGAATGCCATCCGTTCGGTCAAGGGCGAGAGTTTGCTGAAGGAATCGACCATCTATGTCAGTTTGGAACCTTGTTCGCACTATGGAAAAACCCCTCCTTGTGCCGACCTTATAATAAATAAAGGTATACCAAGAGTGGTGGTGGGATGCATGGATCCTTTCTCGCTCGTGGCAGGCAGAGGCATCCGGAAGATGCAAGAAGCCGGAATCGATGTGACCGTTGGCATTTTGGAGAAGGAATGCCAGCAACTCATCCGTCGTTTCATCACTTTCAATACTTTACATCGCCCTTTCATCACCTTGAAGTGGGCAGAATCGGCCGATGGCTTCATCGACCTTCATCGCACCGGAGGACATCCGTATATCTTCTCCTCCCCTCTTTCATCGATGTTGGTTCACAAGCGGAGAACCGAACATTCGGCCATCTTGGTGGGACGAAGAACGGCTCTACTGGATAATCCATCGTTGAGCACTCGCCATTGGTACGGGAAGAATCCTGTCCGCATGGTCATCGACAGACATCTGACTCTTCCTCAGCATCTTTCCTTGTTCGACGGAAGCATTCCTACCATCGTCTTTACCGAAAAGTCGGAAGTTCCTTCATTGCCTCAAGTGGAATACATCCAGCTAAACTTCGATCAAGACATTCTTCCACAAATCATGGAGATTCTTTATCAACGGAAGCTCCAATCGCTCATGGTAGAGGGAGGAAGCGTGCTTTTGCAATCGTTTATCGATGGCGGATATTGGGATGAAGCCTACATCGAACAATCAGAAGACCGTCTTCAAGATGGAATAAAAGCTCCTTCTTTGCCACATCTATATGATTTTTTAACATTCCGATTTGCCGGAAAAAGAATCAGATATGCACTCAGAACCACCTCTGAGCAGGAAAATACCATTGAATGACAGAGAAAAAGGCTTATTTTATCTATAAATTAATATAAAACTTGCTACAAAACTTCGGTAGAGAGAAAAAACTTTCTACTTTTGCAACTTGAAATAAAAGAACCATAAACGAACATGAAATTAAAAGCCCTTAATATCTTTATTGGTCTGTTCATTGCGGCATGCGGTATAACCTCTTGCCTCGACTCTGACTATACTGAATACGAATATAGTGCGAATTCCAGCATTACTGCTTTTTCCATTACAGATAGTATCATTACCCACTACTCAGCCGTAGTGGACGATATTGACACAACCTTAACTACAGCCGTAGTAGGTACAGATTATCCGTTCGTAATCAATCAGAACGAAGGACTTATCTACAATCCGGACTCACTCCCTGTGGGCACAGACATTACGAAGGTAGTGGTAGGAATCACAGCCGATACACAAGGAATCTACATTGTTGCTGAAACAGACTCTTTGTGGCAAGAAACAGACTCTTTGAACTTCGAAAAGCCAATCCAATTCAAGGTATTGTCAGAATTGGGAACTTTCGGACGTGTATATACTGCAAAAATCAATGTACACCAACAAGATCCGGAATTGTTGAGCTGGAAGAAGTTCGAAAGCAACTTCAATAAGGAAATTACAGAACAGAAAGCTGTATACTTGAACAATTGCATCTATGTATTCGGTCTTCAGAACGAACAAGCAGTTGTAACCAAGGCTCAAACAACAGATGGCAACACATGGTCGGAACCAGTTCGCATCGCTACACCTGTAGAAGCCGACATCACATCGGCTATGGTTTGGGGTAACCGAATCTACATCTTGGCCGGCAATGAATTGTACACTTCACAAGATGCCGAATCTTGGGAAAAGGTTGCTACATCTACTAATTTCCGTCAATTGGTAGCCAATGTTTCTGCTGACAAGCAAAAGAAAATCATTGGGGTAGACACAGACAATCACTATGTAGAAAGTAACGATGGTATCACTTGGACACAATACGGCGAAATGCCGGAAGGCTTCCCTACAAACCGTTTGTCATCAGCAAGTTATGCACTTGATACCAACAAGGATATCCAAAGAGTAGTAGTTATTGGCGACAACGGAGTTGCATCCGATACTATTGCCGTAACATGGTCACAATTGCATTCTGAAAACAATTGGACAGACTTGCCTGCTCCAAACAACTCGGATGCATGTCCTAAGTTCGAGAATATCAGCATGATCCATTATAACAACGTGCTTTATGCATTTGGTGGATATGCACAACACGAAGAAGAACTCGAACCATTCAGCTGCATATACGAATCTAAAGATAATGGTATCACTTGGGAGACAACTCCAGAAAAGATTGCATTCCCTGAAGAATTCCCAACCATCTACGAAGCATCGAAAGGTAACTACTCATGCACCGTGGACGACAACCATTACATTTGGATTATGTGGAGCCAGACAGGAGAAGTATGGCGAGGCAGAATCAACAAGTTAGGATTCGAACGTCAATAAAGAATTGTAGCATGACATACAGAGAACAATTAGATATGACCCGCATTCCGTCGCATATAGCCATTATTATGGACGGAAATGGCAGATGGGCAAAGCAAAAAGGACATGTACGCAGCTTCGGTCACCAAGCGGGAGCCGAAACCGTTCATGTTATAGCCGAAGAAGCTGCCAGATTAGGTGTCAAATACTTAACATTATATACCTTTTCCACCGAAAACTGGAATCGCCCAGTCGACGAGGTAAGTGCATTGATGGCTTTGTTGATGGACTCCATCGAAGAAGAAACGTTCATGAAGAACAACATCCGTTTCCGAATCATTGGCGACATGAGCAAAATGCCTACAGATGTATTGAACCGTTTGAACCAATGCATCGAACGCACATCGGTAAATACAGGCATGACTTTGGTTCTTGCCCTCAGCTATTCTTCCCGTTGGGAGATAACCGATGCCGTAAAGCAAATCGCAACCAAGGTAAAAGAAGGCGAATTGTCGGTAGAAGACATTGCAGATGCAACCATCGACAAGCATTTGGCTACTGAATTCATGCCAGATCCTGATCTTCTGATCCGTACAGGAGGCGAAATCCGCTTAAGCAACTATCTGTTATGGCAATGCGCTTATTCAGAGCTTTACTTCTGCGATACATACTGGCCAGACTTCAAGGAAGAGGAATTATGTAAAGCTATCAATGATTTTCAAAAGAGAGAACGCCGTTTCGGCAAAACCAGTGAACAACTATAATAATAAAAAGATGCGATATCGTTTTTCATTCATATTGTCTACATTAGCATGCCTGTTCTGCTTCTGCAACAATGGTTATGCACAAGAAATTACCGCCGAAGAGAACAATAGTCCTGTTATTCTCTACTCTGCTACACCCAAGAAGTACGAAATTGGCGGAATCAAAGTGGAAGGCGTCAAGAACTATGAGGATTATGTGCTCATCGGCTTGTCTGGATTGTCTGTTGGTCAAACCATCACAGTTCCGGGCAATGAAATCACAACTGCCATCAAGCGCTATTGGCGTCATGGCTTGTTCTCTGATGTAAGAATTGAAGCGGAAAAGATAGTCGACAAAAAGATTTACTTGAAGATTGTCCTTGCTCAGCGTCCTCGTATTGCTGATATCCATTATCATGGCGTGAAGAAGAGCGAACGTGAAGATTTGGAAGCCAAGTTGGGCTTGGCAAAGGGTAGCCAAATCACTCCGAACTTGATCGACCGTGCCAAGATTATCATCAAGAGACACTTCGATGACAAGGGCTTCAAGAACGCAGAAGTAAACATCATCGAAAGAGACATCGAAGGCAACAAAGACCAAGTCGATGTGGACATCATGATTGACAAGAAGGAAAAGGTAAAGGTACATAGCATCACTATCGATGGTAATACTGTCTTGACAGACAAGAAGTTGAAGCGTGTCATGAAGAAGACCAACGAAAAGAGCAAGTTGGAAAATCTCTTCCGCACTAAGAAGTTCATTGAAGAAAAGTACGAAGAAGACAAGCAGCTCATCATCGACAAGTACAACGAATTGGGTTATCGTGACGCTCAAATCGTAATCGATAGTATCACTCCGTACGACGATCGCACGGTAGATATCTACATGCATATCGAAGAAGGCGAGCGTTATTATGTACGTAACATCACATGGGTAGGTAACACCATTTATCCATCCAGCTATCTTGCTGCTAAATTGCGCATGCAGAAAGGTGATGTATATAACCAGAAATTGTTAGGCGAACGTACAAGTTCCGATGAGGACGCTATCGGTAACGACTACTATAACCAAGGTTACGTATTCTACAACCTTGACCCTGTGGAAGTTAATATTGTAGGTGACTCTATTGACCTTGAAATGCGTATCCAGGAAGGTCCGCAAGCCACTATCAATAAAGTACGCATCAATGGTAACGACCGTCTTTATGAAAATGTAGTTCGTCGTGAATTGCGTACTAAGCCAGGCGACTTGTTCAACAAGGATGCATTGGAACGTTCATATCGTGAAATTGCACAGATGGGTCACTTCAACCCTGAAAACATCCAACCAGATGTTCAGCCAGATGCTAATAACGGTACAGTAGATATCAACTGGAACTTGGAATCGAAAGCCAATGACCAAATTGAGTTTTCTGCAGGTTGGGGACAAACAGGTATCATCGGTAAGCTTAGCTTGAAGTTTACTAACTTCTCATTTGCTAACTTGTTCCACAAGACTGACAACTATCGTGGTATCCTTCCACAAGGTGACGGACAGACTTTGACCGTAAGTGGACAGACCAATGGTAGCTATTACCAATCGTATAGTGTATCATTCTTCGACCCATGGTTTGGAGGCAAGCGACCGAACTCATTCTCGGTATCTGCTTACTATTCAGTACAGACAGACATTAGTAGCAACTACTATAACTCAGCTTACATGAACAACTACTATAACTATTATAGTGGTTACGGAAGCTATTATAACAACTATTACAACAATTACGAATCATACTATGACCCTGACAAGTCTATCCAAATGTATGGTTTGTCATTGGGTTGGGGTAAGCGTTTGAGATGGCCGGACGACTACTTTACTTTGTCGGCTGAAATGTCATTCCAACGTTTCCTTTTGAAGGATTGGAGTTACCTCTACATCCGTTTGAACAATGGTGAATACATGACAACCGGTAAGAGCAATAACTTGAGCTTCGGTTTCACATTGGCACGTAACTCAACAGATAACCCGATTTTCCCACGTCGTGGTTCAGACTTCTCGGCATCTGTTCACTTTACGCCTCCATACTCAATGTTCAGCGACAAGGACTATGCTACATATGGCAAGGATGACTATGATGAAGCTGCAAGTGTGTACAATTGGATTGAATACCACAAGTGGAAATTCAAAGCCAAGACTTATACAGCATTGACAGCAGCTCAAAAGTGTCCGGTAATCATGACACGTGCCGAATTCGGTTTGTTGGGTCACTATAACAAGTACAAGAAATCACCATTCGAAACATTCTACATGGGTGGTGACGGTATGACAGGTTATAGCACAAGCTATGCTTCAGAAACCGTTGCATTGCGTGGTTATGAAAATGGCTCTTTGACACCTTACGGAAGCGAAGGTTATGCATACGTGCGTTTGGGTGCTGAACTTCGTTACCCATTGATGTTGGAAAACTCAACAAGTATCTATGCATTGGGTTTTGTTGAAGGTGGTAATGCTTGGACAGAAGTTAGCAAGTTCAATCCGTTCAACTTGAAGCGTTCTGCCGGTGTGGGTGTCCGTATCTTCTTGCCGATGATTGGTATGATGGGTATTGACTGGGCTTATGGTTTCGATAAGATCAATGGCTCAACACAATATGGCGGAAGCCAATTCCACTTCATTATTGGTCAGGAATTCTAATTTAAATAAAAAGGAGGTATTTATGAAAAGATTTATACTGCTTTCAATCTGTTGTTTAGTCGGCATCTTCATGGCTAATGCACAGAAGTTTGCTTTGATAGACATGGAGTATATCATGGAAAATATCCCGGCTTATCAACGAGCAAGCAATGAGTTGGACCTTGCATCCCAACAATACCAAAAGGCTATAGAGGCAAAAATGAAAGAGGCAGAAGCATTGTATACCGCCTACCAAAAATCTTCTTCGACTTTAAGTGCTGCACAACGTACTCAAAAGGAAGAAGCCATCGTAGCCAAGGAAAAGGAAGCTGCAGAACTAAGACAGAAGTATTTTGGTCCTGAAGGCGAAATGGCCAAGAAGGAAGAAGCATTGATTGCTCCTATCCAAAATCAGATTTACGAAGTGGTGAAAATGATTTCACAACAAAGAGGTTACGACGCCGTAATAGACAGAGCCTCTGCTACTAGCATCATTTTTGCATCACCTCGCATTGATATCAGCAATGAAGTGCTCTCAAAATTAGGATATTCAAATTAATTACCTAATTTTGCAACCGAGAAAGAAATAATAACTAATAAAAAATAAAATTATGTTGAAGAAAATTGCTTTAATCCTTATGCTTATCCTCCCGATGAGCGTATTTGCACAGAAGTTCGGTCACATCAGAAGCCAAGAAATTTTGCTTGTTATGCCTGAATATACTAAGGCTCAAACAGATATCGAGGTAATGCGTAAACAATATGAAGATGACATGAAGCGTGTTGAAGACGAATTCCAAAAGAAGTTTACTGCTTTCCAACAAGAACAAGCTAACTTGCCGAAGAATATCCTCGAAAGACGTCAAAAGGAATTGCAGGAATTGAGCGAAAGAGGCATGCAGATGCAACAAGATGCTCAGCAAGAATTGCAACAGAGCTGGATGGAGATGTTGGAACCTATCGCAAAGAAGATTGACGATGCTATCAAAGCAGTTGGTCAAGAAGGCGGTTATGTATTCATCTTCGACTTGAATGCTACTCAGATTCCATTCGTCAACGAAACATACGCTACAGACGTAACAAGCGCCGTAAAGGCAAAATTGGGTATCCAATAAATAATATCACTATAAGCAGGACGAAGCATCTGGACAACACCCAAAAAGTGTGTCAAGATACTTCGTCCTTACTTTATTCTAATAAGGACAAGCAATGAAGAACAAAACTCAGCAGACTACTGGACCTATCGGTGTATTTGATTCGGGATATGGAGGTTTAACCATATTGAACCAGATACGTGCACAAATGCCTGAATACGATTATCTCTATTTAGGTGACAATGCTCGTACACCATATGGTACACGTTCTTTTGAAGTGGTCTATGAGTTTACACTTCAAGCTGTAAAGAAGTTGTTTGAATTGGGCTGTCCTTTAGTAATCTTGGCATGCAACACGGCCTCAGCCAAGGCATTACGCACTATCCAGCAGAACGACCTTCCTACCATCGACCCTACCCGACGAGTATTAGGCGTGATTCGCCCTACCGCTGAATGTATTGGCGAACTGACTCAAACCCGCCATGTAGGTATATTAGCCACATCTGGTACCATCAAGTCGGAATCATACCCTATGGAAGTACACAAACTTTTCCCGGATGTAACTGTTACCGGAGAAGCTTGCCCAATGTGGGTTCCTTTAGTAGAGAACAATGAATTCGACTCGGAAGGTGCTGACTATTTCATTCAAAAAAACATTAATCAGCTTCTGGAAAAAGACCCTGAAATAGATACCATCATTTTAGGATGCACTCACTATCCCCTATTGATAAAGAAAATTCGACAATTTACACCGGAACATATCCAACTTGTACCTCAAGGAGAGTATGTGGCACATAGCCTTCAAGATTATCTGAGACGCCACCCGGAAATGGATGTACGTTGTAGCAAGAATGGAATTTCCCGATTCCTAACAACAGAAAGTACGGCTAAATTTGAAGAATCCGCTTCCATCTTCCTCAGCCAAGATAAGGTGGAAGTAGAAAGCATTACGTTGGAATAACAGGCTCGTGTTAAGCATGCTTTTCCAACAACCGTCTGCTGAGATAACGAACAGGATAGAGAACGGAAAGGAAACTGATAATCAACACGGTCAACAAAACAAGGATGACATCAGCCAAATGGACGCTGACCGGATAAGCATCTACTACAAAAGCACCAGCAGAATCGCCACTACCCAAGCTTATCAAGCCGAACTCTTGCTGGATTAGGCATAATACTACACCTAATACAATGCCGGCTAATGCTCCCATAAATGATATCAAGCATCCCTCTAATAAGAATATTTTAGTGATAACCCCATCATCAGCACCTAGATTTCGCAAAGTGACCACATCTGCCCGTTTGTCGATAATCAACATCGAAATGGAACCGATGACATTGAAGCAAGCAATCAAAAGTATGAAAGTCAAGAAAAGATAGGAAATGAGTTTCTCTACCTCCATTATGCGATAGGTCTCGGCCTGCTGCTCGTAACGATTGAGCACTTGGAAGTCCTTGCCTAAACTCTGAGCAATTTTAGCTTGTACCTTATATATATTGCTTCCTTCCTTCAGTTTCAGTTCGATAGAGCTGACTTCCGTTTGATATTGGAAGAGTTCGCGGGCAAAATCCAATGAAGTCAAGATATAAGAAGCATCATACTTCTGTTGATTCACGGCAAAGACCAATCCGGAAGAATGCAAATAATCGGAATTGAAGCTGGAAGATGGATTTGCCACATTAATCTTGGTGCCTCTCTTAGGAGCATAGACCTCCAATGGATCCAAGAAACGGATGCCTGTTCCCAAAACGGAAACAAGTTCGATACCTGGGATGGCATAACTTACCACCTCATCGTGCAAAATAAAGTCTCCCCTTCCATAAAGAATGCTATCGATGGCCGTCAGCTGATGGAAATTGTCCTCCACCCCTTTGATGACGACCATAGCTTGCCGGTCTTTATATTGCACCATGGCATTGTCCTCCAACGATTCGGATACAAGTTCAACCTCGGGCATCTCTCGTAAGGACTGAATCCGAGGATCTTGCGCATCGAATACCTTTCCGTTGACGGATGTAATCTTCAACTCGGGGTCGAAAGCCGTGAACATGGTGGTAACCAGATCTTGGAAACCATTGAACACGGACAATGTACAAACCAATGCCAGTGTGGCTAGAGCAACTCCACACACTGACACACCCGAAATCACATTGATCGCATTGTGCGACTTCTTGGAAAACAGATAACGCTTGGCAATATAAAAGGGAAAACGCACTCCTTTTACTTTTTCAACAATTCATCGATGCGTTCTACATAGTCCAATGAATCATCCACAAAGAACTTCAATTCTGGGATGATACGCAATTGGTGACGAACACGGTTTCCCAACTCGAAACGAATGGACTTTGAATTGTCGTTGATGTTCTTTACAATTTCTTCAGCTCTTCCTGAAGGGAAAACACTGAGATAAGCACGGACGATGCTCATGTCCGGACTGATACGAACGGTGCTAACTGATACCAATACACCATTCATTGCCTTCGTTTGAAGAAGGAAAATCTCGCTCAATTCCTTCTGAATCAAACGGCACACTTTACTTTGTCTGGTAGATTCCATATATTTACTCCTTTATTTTTTTCTTATGATTGTTAATCCGTCTCGCAACGGCAATATTACTTTTTCTACTCTCTCGTCCTTGGCCACCAAGTCGTTGAACTTCTTGATGCCGATGGTCTGCATATCGGTGTGATGCGGTTCTTCCAATACATGTCCGTCCCACAAGGTGTTGTCGGCAATGATGTAACCTCCCGGTGAAAGCATCTTGAGCACTTGCTCGTAATACTCGATGTATTTGCGCTTGTCACCATCTACAAACGCCAAATCGAAGGTGATGTCCATCGTGGGCAGAAGCTCCAAGGCATCGCCGATGTAGAACTTGATCTTGTCGGCATAAGGGGAGTTTTCCAACCACGGACGGGTAAAGTCCTCTTGCTCATCGTTGATTTCGAATGTATGCAACATTCCTCCTTCTTCCAAACCTTCGGCCAGGCAGAGTGCGGAGTATCCGCTATACGTTCCAATCTCAAGGATCTGCTTGGGACGAATCATCCGTACGAACATCTTCAACATACGTCCTTGCAAATGTCCGGAAGCCATGCGGGGACGCAATAGCTTGACATGTGTATCCCGATAGAGAGCCTTCAGATAGTCGGTTTCATCGTCGATATGCTGAAGGATATACTCATCGAGTGCATCTGTTTCTTTCATCGTTCTATTTTATAAATAACGGTTACGGTTAGGCAATACATAATCCAAGCCATAGCCCAAGACATCTCCTACCACGTTGATTTCGAGGAAGGAAGTGCGTGAACCTTGCTTGCCACTGCTCAAATAGGCCACCATGTCGTTCTCGGAAAGCACACCATCGTCCATGAGCTTGCGGAGGGCTGCAAAATAATAAGCCTGTCCGTTGGCCTTTTCAGGCATGTAGATGGCTTCGACTCCATAAGACAAGGCCAAATGGCGCATGGTCTTTTCCTTGTAGCAAATGGCGAGCACCGGATGTTTTCCGCGGAAGGCAGCCAAACTACGGGCGGTCCGTCCACTGAAGCTATCGGTTATGATGGCTTTGATATCCAACTTGTCCGTTGCCTCCACGGCCTGCTTGGCTAAGAAAGCAGTTACATCGTTCGATCCCGGAATCAATGGAATCTTGATGTTGTTTTCCTCCGACTTGTCCTTCTCGGCCTGTGCGGCAATCTTGGTCATGGTCTTCACGGCTTCTACCGGATACTTTCCGTATGCGGTAGAAGCCACTGAGCATGAGGGCATCCGTGCGATAGTAGATGGCATTGGCAATGTCGGTTACCTCGGCACGGGTCGGACGCGGATTGTTGATCATGGTGTGAAGCATCTGAGTGGCTACAATGACCGGCTTCTTGGCCAGGATACACTTCTTGATAAGCATACGCTGGATGCCCGGAATGCGTTCTTGTGGCACTTCAATACCCAAATCTCCACGTGCAATCATCACTCCATCGGCCACTTCCAGAATCTCGTCGATGTTGTCCACACCTTCCTGATTCTCTATTTTGGCAATGATTCGGATGTCGCTTCCATAGTTGTCCAATATTTCTCGGATATCGAGCACATCCTGCTTGTTGCGTACAAACGAATGGGCTATGTAGTCGATATCGCTTTCGATGGCAAAGAGTATGTTGTTGCGGTCTTTCTCGGTAAGCGATGGCAAATTGATGCGGACTCCCGGCACGTTCACACTTTTCCGGTTGCCCAACACGGCTTCGTTCTGCACTTCGCACCAAAGGCATGTATCGTCTTTCTCAACCACCCGAAGTTCAAGGTCGCCATCATCAATCAGGATAGTCCCGTCGACTTTCAAATCCTTCACGAAATCGGGATATGAAACCGAGATGCATTCCCGGCAAGTTTCCTGCTCCGGATTTCCCACGACCTTCACACGGTCGCCAATATGATAAGGTATCGGCTCCTTGTTCTGCAATGAAGTGGTACGGATTTCAGGACCCTTTGTATCCATGAGGATAGCAATTCGGTTCGATACCGCACGAACATTGGCTATCAGTTTTTCGAACCCTTCGCGAGAGGCATGAGCCGTATTCATACGGACAACGTTCATCCCCGCCTCGAAGAGGTCTCTTATAAAATCAACATCACATCGCAAATCCGAAATGGATGCTACGATCTTGGTTTGTTTCAACAGCATAATCTCTTTCCTTTTAAAAATACCTTTTATTATAAACGCCTTGACGTTTTAATTGAAACGCTTAGGCATTTTGCCTTAAACGCCTTGACGTTTCATCAACAGGGCTTCTACGCCCAATTGATAGGAATGAAGTCCGAATCCGCAAATCACTCCCACACAAGCACAAGAAATCATCGACTTGTGACGGAACTCCTCGCGCTGATGCACGTTCGAGATATGCACCTCGATGACGGGCGACTTGATGGCACGAATCGCATCCTGCAAGGCAATGGAAGTATGTGTATAGGCACCGGCATTGAGGACGATGCCATCGTAATCGAATCCCACTTCGTGCAACTTGTTGATCATCTCGCCCTCCACATTCGACTGGTAATAGTCAAACCCCACTTCCGGATAGCGACCTTTCAGTTCCTCGAAGTAATCCTCGAACGAGCGGGCTCCATAAATGCCCGGCTCCCGTTTTCCCAACAAATTAATGTTAGGACCATTGATAATTTGTATTTTCATACATCAAATCAATCAAAAATTAATACCTTTGTCTAACTTATAGGGTACAAAGGTAGGAAAAAGAAATGAAAAGTAAGGAGAATCCGGACAATATATTAAAGAAATATAAGCAATATTTGAAGTTGGAAAAATCATTGTCCGCCAACACGGTCGGTGCTTATTTGGCGGATGTGAACAAATTGTTCCAATTCCTTTCGGACGAAAACATCCACCCTTTCGATGTGACCCTCGACCACTTGGAAACCTTCTCTGCCAGCCTTCGGGATTTGGGAATCCAACCCCGTTCGCAAGCCCGAATTCTATCCGGGATCCGCTCGTTTTATCACTATCTCATTTTGGAAGATTACATGGAATCCGACCCTAGCGAACTCTTGGAATCGCCTCAACTTGGCCTTCATTTGCCGGAAGTGCTTACCATCGAAGAAATCGACACTTTGATAGGTGCTATAGACCTCAGCACCCGAGAAGGCCAACGTAACCGTACCATTTTGGAAACATTATACAGTTGCGGCTTACGAATTTCCGAACTCTGCAATCTGAAATTATCGGACCTTTACTTGGAAGAAGGCTTCATCAAAGTCGAAGGGAAAGGGAGCAAGCAACGCCTGGTTCCCATCTCTCCGCGAGCCATCCAGGAGCTTCGGCTATATTTCATCGACCGCAATCTATCGACCATCAAACCCGGATATGAAGACTATGTGTTCATCAGCAAAAGAGGGAAGAACATTTCCCGTATCATGGTGTTCCATTTCATCAAGGAACTGTCCGACGCCATCGGTTTGAAAAAGAACATCAGTCCTCATACGTTCCGCCATTCGTTCGCCACCCATCTATTGGAAGGTGGTGCCAATCTACGTGCCATCCAATGCATGTTGGGCCATGAAAGTATCGGAACCACCGAAATCTACACCCACATGGACACCCATCGATTGAGGAGCGAAATCATCGAACACCACCCTCGGAACAAACATTTCAGGGAAAAACAGCGCCCACAAGCCTAAAAAGCGAACATTTTTTCACTTTTCCCTTAAAAATTCCCCCTTATAAAGCTATAAATCAAGGCATAAATTACTATCTTTGCCTCGAAATCTGGAGCAAAAAGACTATTATATAGAAAAACATAATTTAAACGTTTAATAACTACAAATTAACTATGATCAAAAAACTGTATTTGCCATTAGTGGCATTGATGGTTCTTGCTTTGTCATCATGCGGCAAGATGGGTGAATTGTCTTCAGACTACTTCACAACAAATCCTGAAGTTCTTGAAGCAGTAGCAGGTAAAGTTCCTGTAACAATCAACGGTAAGTTCCCAGAAAAGTACATGAAGAAGAACGCAACTGTTGAAGTAACTCCAGTTATCAGATGGAATGGTGGCGAAGCTAAGGGTCAGCCAGCAACATTCCAAGGTGAAAAGGTAGAAGGCAACGGCCAGACTATTTCTTACAAGGCTGGTGGCAACTACACTATGAAGGCTAATTTCGACTATGTTCCTGAAATGGCTAACTCTGAATTGTATTTGGATTTCAAGATTACTAAGGGTAGCAAGACTTACACTATTCCTTCAGTAAAGGTTGCTGACGGTGTTATCGCTACTTCTGAATTGCCAACTGCTGCAAGCGCTAACGCTTCATACGCAGAAGATGCATACCAACGCATCATCAAGCAAGCTCAGGAAGCTAACATCATGTTCTTGATCCAACAAGCTAACTTGCGCAACAACCAATTGAATTCTGCAGAAATGAAGGAATTCCACAAGAAGGTTGCTGAAGTTAATGCAGACACTAAGAACTTCAAGTTGAACAACATCGAAGTTTCTGCTTACGCTTCTCCTGATGGTGGTTTGAAGTTGAACACAGGTTTGGCTGAAAACCGTGAAAAGAACGCTGAAAAGTACTTGAACCGTCAATTGAAGAAGGCTAAGATCGACGCTAACGTTGACGCTAAGTACACTGCTCAGGACTGGGAAGGTTTCCAAGAATTGGTTTCTAAGTCTAACTTGCAAGACAAGGATTTGATCCTCCGTGTTCTTTCTATGTACCAAGACCCAGAACAAAGAGAAAACGAAATCAAGAACATCTCTTCTGTATACAAGACTTTGGCTGACGAAATCCTTCCTCAGTTGCGTCGTGCTCGTTTGACTGCTAACTATGACATCATCGGCCGTAGCGACGAAGAAATCAACGAAGCATTCGATACAGATGCTAAGGTGTTGAGCGTAGAAGAATTGCTTTATGCTGCTACTTTGACTAACGACAAGGCTCGTCAGTAAGCTATCTTCACTAAGACAACTCAGTTGTTCCCTAACGATTTCCGTGCATACAACAACTTGGGTGAAATGGCATTCGAAGCTGGTGACTTGGCTAAGGCTGAATCATTCTTCAAGCAAGCTGCTGCTAAGAACGCTAACGCTCCTGAAGTTAACTCTAACCTCGGTTTGGTAGAATTGGTTAAGAACAACGTAGCTGCTGCTGAAACTTACTTGGGTAAGGCAACTGGTGCTAACGCTGCTAACGAAGCTTTGGGTAACTTGTACATCAAGCAAGGTCAATACCAGAGAGCTGTTAACGCATTCGGTGACGCTAAGACTAACAGCGCTGCTCAGGCTCAAATCTTGGCTAAGGACTACAACAAGGCTAAGGCTACTTTGCAAGCTGTAGCAAACAAGGATGCTATGACTGACTATTTGATGGCTATCGTAGGTGCTCGCACTAACAATGAATCATTGGTTAAGAGCAGCATCAAGAGCGCTATCGCTAAGGACGCTTCATTGGCTGCTAAGGCTGCTAACGACCGCGAATTCGCTAAGTTTGCAAGCGCAATCAAGTAATTAGGTACACCCTAACATACAAACAGGATACTCTCATTGGGTATCCTGTTTTTTTATATAAAAAAGTGCATCGAAATGCAGAATCATCCATACAAAATATGTATTTTAGCGCAAAATTTGCAACAATGAGAAAAACCATCTATCTGCTGCTTGCCTTATTAGCATTAACAACAAGCTGCAGCGATAAAAAGAACGACTTTACATTAAAAGGAAAAATCAGCGGACTTTCTTCTGATACATTATTAGTATATTATCAAGTTCCAGAATATAAGCTCGACACTATCTTTTGCAAAGACGGAGTATTCGAATACAACATGGAGCCTGACACTATCACCATGTTCTCATTGATTTTCAATGCAGAAGAATCTATGCCGATATTTGCTGAAAAAGGACAGACCGTTCTTCTCACAGGAACTACCCAAGAACCTGAAATACAAGGCCAAGGAGATAACCAACTAATGAATGAAATCCTTGCCCTATTACGAAACACACCCGAAAGAAAGATAAAGCATGTGGTTGATTCACTGATGCAAGCCAATAATCAATCTTTTACCAATATCTATCTCTTTGACAAATATTACGCATCTGCTCAAGAACCTGATTACAAGCACATGGAAAAGCTCGTAAATAGTCTTAGTGGTAATATCAAAGATTCTCCTTACTTTATGCTTCTTCAACCAAAGCTTGAAGATTTGAGTGACAACAACAAGACACAAAGTATACACTCTTTAATAGGCAAAGACCGTCAAGGAAAAGACTTTAAATGGGGTGAAATTCGTGACAGATACATATTACTAGACTTTTGGGCTAGCTGGAATCCACAAAGTGTGGCAGAACAAGACTCATTAGTATCCGTCATCAAAGCCTTAAAGAAGGAGAAATTCCAGATTTGCAGCATCTCTTTGGATTTAGACAAAGAAGCATGGCTCAAGGCTTCTGACAGAGACACCACCCAATGGAAGCAAATTTGCGATTTCAAGGGATGGAACCAACCTCTTGTCAAAGGCCAAAACATTCAGTCTTTACCAAGCAATCTGCTCTTGGATAAGAACAAGCGCATTATCGCCCGTGATATCCGAGGCAAAGAATTGATCGACAAAGTCAAAGAGCTTATTCAGAAAGACAAGGAAAGAGAAAAAGAGAGACAAAAGAAAGCATCCAAAAAGAAAAAATAAAAGTCTACGACCCCTATGCTAGTAAAAGTATATGCCGCCGCTTTGCAAGGAATTGATGCCACCATTGTTACCATCGAGGTTAACAGTTCAAGAGGTATCAAGTTCTTTTTGGTGGGATTACCGGACTCGGCCGTGAAGGAAAGCCACGAGCGAATCATTTCCGCCCTTCAAGTAAATGGCTATCGTTTCCCAAGCCGACAGATTGTGGTCAATATGGCACCGGCAGATATCCGTAAAGAGGGTTCTGCTTATGACCTTCCATTAGCCATCGGCATTCTAGCATCAGCAGGAGAAGTTGCAGACGAGAAACTCTCCAAATATCTTATTATGGGAGAGTTAAGTTTGGATGGAAGCCTTCAACCCATCAAAGGGGCATTGCCTATTGCCATTAGTGCAAGAGCGCAAGGTTACGAAGGATTCATCCTTCCGAAACAGAATGCCCGTGAAGCAGCTGTCGTGAACAACTTGCATGTTTATGGTGTAGAGAACATCAAGGAAGTCATTGAATTCTTCAATGGCGAACGGGAATTAGAGCCAACAATTGTCAATACCCGAGAAGAATTCTTCCAGCATCAAAGCAATTTCCCTTACGACTTTGCCGATGTAAAAGGCCAAGAGAGCGTAAAACGTGCACTCGAAATTGCTGCAGCTGGAGGGCATAATGCGATTATGATAGGTGCTCCAGGAAGCGGTAAATCTATGATGGCTAAACGATTGCCAAGCATTTTACCTCCATTGTCATTAAGTGAAAGTTTGGAAACCACCAAGATACATTCCGTAGCTGGCAAACTAAGCAAGAACGATTCGCTCATTGCTACCCGCCCCTTCCGTTCACCCCATCATACCATATCGCAAGTTGCCATGGTGGGAGGTGGCTCGAATCCTCAACCGGGTGAAATCAGTTTGGCGCATAATGGTTTGCTTTTCCTTGACGAACTACCCGAGTTCAATCGAAGCGTCCTCGAAGTGCTTCGCCAACCTTTGGAAGATAGGCATATATCCATTTCCCGAGCTAAGTATAGCCTCGACTATCCGGCCAGTTTCATGCTTGTGGCATCCATGAACCCTTGCCCATGCGGATATTACAATCATCCAACCAAGGCTTGTGTCTGCAATCCGGGACAGGTTCATCGGTATCTAAACCGCATTTCGGGACCTTTACTCGACCGTATCGACATTCAGATTGAAATAGTTCCGGTCCCTTTCGAAAAGATGGCCGAACAAAGTCAAGCAGAAAGTAGCGAAACTATCCGCAATCGAGTTATCAAGGCGAGAAAAATACAAGAAGAACGCTTTGCCAACCATCCGGGAGTCTATTGCAATGCCCAAATGGAAAGCAAGTTGCTTCACCAATATGCCACTCCCGATGAAAAGGGATTGAATTTGCTTCGTACCGCCATGACAAGACTCAATCTATCGGCCCGTGCCTACGACCGCATTTTAAAAGTAGCCCGCACCATTGCCGATTTAGAAGGAAGCAAAGAAATCCAATCACACCATATTGGAGAAGCCATCAGCTATCGCAAATTGGATAGAGAAAGTTGGGGAGGTTAAAAAAGCAAACGTTTGTTTGTCCTTTTCAACGATAGGCCGTATCTTTGCAATTGCATCAAGAAATAAAATAAATAATAACATATATATGGAAAAGAATTTCAAAAGAACAACCGTAACATCGGCACTTCCGTATGCCAACGGACCGGTACACATCGGTCACTTAGCTGGCGTATATGTACCTGCCGATATCTATGTGCGCTACCTCCGCTTGAAGAAGGAAGACGTGCTTTTCATCGGTGGCTCCGACGAACACGGAGTACCTATCACTATCCGTGCAAAGAAGGAAGGCATCACTCCACAAGATGTTGTCGACCGCTATCATACATTGATTAAGGATTCATTCAAGGAATTCGGTATCTCGTTCGATATTTATTCACGTACTACTTCTTCCACTCATCGTGAAGTAGCTTCGGATTTCTTCCGCAAGCTCTACGATAAGGGTGAATTCGTGGAAAAGACTTCCATGCAATATTACGACGAAGAAGCTAAGCAATTCTTGGCCGACAGATACATCACAGGTGAATGTCCTCATTGCCACGCAGAAGGTGCCTATGGTGACCAATGCGAAAAGTGCGGTACTTCACTCTCTCCAACCGATTTGATCAACCCGAAGAGTGCCATTAGCGGTAGCCAACCGGTGATGAAGGAAACCAAGCACTGGTACCTCCCACTCGACAAGCACGAAGGCTGGTTGCGCCAATGGATTTTGGAAGACCACAAGGAATGGCGTCCGAACGTATATGGTCAATGCAAGAGCTGGCTCGATATGGGCTTGCAACCACGTGCCGTAAGCCGTGACCTCGATTGGGGTATCCCTGTACCAGTGGAAGGTGCTGAAGGTAAGGTACTTTACGTTTGGTTCGATGCTCCTATCGGTTACATTTCAAATACCAAGGAATTGCTTCCTGAAACTTGGGAAACATGGTGGAAAGATCCAGAAACACGCCTTGTTCACTTCATCGGTAAGGACAACATCGTGTTCCACTGTATCGTCTTCCCAGCTATGTTGAAGGCAGAAGGTAGCTATATCCTTCCAGACAATGTACCTAGCAACGAATTCTTGAACCTCGAAGACGACAAGATTTCAACTTCACGCAACTGGGCTGTATGGTTGCACGAATACTTGGTTGACTTCCCAGGAAAGCAAGACGTACTCCGCTATGTATTGACTGCTAATGCTCCTGAAACTAAGGACAATAACTTCACTTGGAAGGATTTCCAAGCTCGCAATAACAACGAACTTGTTGCCGTATATGGTAACTTCGTGAACCGTGCATTGCAACTCACCAAGAAGTACTACGACGGTGTAGTTCCTGCTTGTGGCGAATTGACCGACTACGACCAAGAAACATTGAAGGAATTTGCTGATGTAAAGCAAGAAGTAGAAAAGTTGCTCGACGTATTCAAGTTCCGCGATGCACAGAAGGAAGCTATGAACTTGGCTCGTATCGGTAACAAGTATTTGGCAGATTGCGAACCATGGAAGGTTATCAAGACCGATCCTGAACGTGTGAAGACTATCCTCCACATCTCATTGCAATTGGTTGCTAACTTGGCTATTGCATTTGAACCATTCTTGCCATTCAGCAGTGAAAAGCTCCGCAAGATGTTGAACATGGAAACATTCGAATGGACTCAATTGGGTAATACCGACTTGTTGAAGGCGGGCCACCAGTTGGGCGAACCTGCATTGTTGTTCGAAAAGATTGAAGATGCTGCCATCGACGCACAGATGCAACGTTTGGAAGACATCAAGAAGTTGAATGAAGCAGCAGCTTATAAGGCTAATCCTATCAAGCCGACTATTGCATTCGAAGACTTCGAGAAGTTGGACATCCGTGTAGGCAAGGTATTGGAATGCGAAAACGTACCTAAGATGAAGAAGCTCTTGAAGTTCAAGATTGCCGACGGTTTGGAAAACCGTACCATCATCAGCGGTATCGCTCAGCACTACAAGCCAGAAGAATTGGTAGGCAAGCAAGTCTTGTTCATTGCCAACTTGGCTCCTCGCCAATTCAAGAATGGTTTGGTAAGTGAAGGTATGATCTTGAGCGCTGAAAATTATGACGGTACATTGGCAGTTACTTCACTCTTGAAGGAAGTGGCTCCGGGTAGCGAAGTGAAATGACAGAGCAATCATTAAAAGATAAAACAGCTAAAGGACTCTTTTGGGGAGGTTTGAGCAACGGTGTACAACAGTTGCTCAACCTCCTTTTTGGTATTTTCTTAGCACGATTGCTCACACCTGCCGATTATGGCATGGTGGGAATGCTTACTATATTTACAGCCTTGGCCTCCATTCTTCAAGAAGGAGGATTCATCTCTGCTTTAACTAACCGAAAAAAGACAGAACACAAGGACTATAATGCCGTCTTTTGGTTCAGCATCTTGATGGGAACAAGCCTATATACCTTATTATACATATGCTCTCCCCTCATTGCTGAGTTCTACGAGCAACCCGAGCTAACCAATTTGGCACGCTTGTCTTTCTTGGGATTTCTCATTTCAAGTACCAATGTAGCTCCCCGCGCTTTTCTGTTCAAGCATTTGAGAACCAAAGAAAACGCCATTATCTCTTTCTGCTCACTTACTTTATCGGGAATAACAGGTATCACATTGGCTGCCAATGGTTTCGCTTATTGGGGTATCGCTATACAGACCATTGTTTATACGGCTTCCATTAGTGTATTAAGCTATTATTTCTCCGGCTGGAGACCCTCATTTCAGATAGACTTCACTCCTATCAAGGAAATGATCGGTTATAGTAGCAAACTGATTGTTACACATACTTTTCACATCATCAACGCCAATCTTTTCTCCGTATTGCTTGGAAAACTCTACACCGAAAAGGCAGTTGGTTTCTTCAGCCAAGCCAACAAATGGAATACCATGGGTACAACCACCATCAATGGCATGATGACCAGCGTGGCACAACCGGTTCTTTCTACCATCTCGAACGATAAGGGATATCAGCTGAAAGCGCTTAGAAAGATGTTGCGTTTCACCGCATTCATCTCATTTCCAGCTATGTTTGGATTAAGTCTTGTCGCTCCTGAATTCATCACATTGGCCATAACCGACAAATGGTTGCCCAGTGCGCAGATGATGCAAATATTATGCATCGGAGGAGCGTTTCTACCTATCGGAAATCTCTTTTCCCAACTATTGTTGAGTCGTGGACACTCCTCTACTTATATGTGGTGCACCATCGCCCTCAGCATATTGCAATTAGGAACCGCTTATTTGGTTTATCCGTATGGCATAAACACCATGCTATATGCATTCGTGGCTATCAACATCAGTTGGACATGGGTTTGGCTGCACTTTACCCACCGAGAAGTAGGACTGACACATCGTGCTTTCCTGAAAGACATTAGCCCCTATCTGTTACTTAGCGGAACATTGGTCCTCTTAGCTCATTATACCATGGCTTCCATTAGTTCTGTTCCTATCCGATTGATTGGCAAGATATTGGGAGTAGGAGGACTCTATTTGTTCATCCTTTGGCAATTGAAATCCGTCATTCTACGAGAAAGCATTGCCTTTTTCCTAAAACGAAGAAAATAAGACAAACACTCATGAAAGTACTCGTTATCATCGTATCCTATAACTTCGAACAATGGATGGAACGTTGTTTAGGAAGCCTGCGTCTGTCGGAACTTCCGGTAGATGTCCTCGTCATAGACAATGACTCGAAAGACACAACTACCGAACTGATTCGCACTCAGTATCCGGAAGTGCGTCTCATCGAAAACAAGAAGAATCTTGGTTTTGGACGTGCCAATAACCTTGGCATGCAAATAGCCCTTGAAGAAGGCTACGACTTTGCTTTTCTGATGAATCAAGATGCCTGGATTGATTCTAACACCATAGGAACTCTTGTTTCCATCAGCCAAAAGTATCCGGAATACGGCATCCTCTCCCCCGTACATCTAACAGGTAAAGGCGATAAGCCTGATCCGGGATTTGGAGATTATGCTGGCATCCAAACACTTAAAGAACTTCCGAAAAGCGATGAGATACTTCCCCTACCCTTCATCAATGCAGCTTTTTGGATGATTCCTACTACTGTTTTGAAGCAGGTGGGCGGATTCTCCCCCCTCTTCTACCATTATGGCGAAGACAAGGACTTCGTGAATCGTCTGCATTTCCACCATTTCAAAGTGGGATATGTGCCTCATGCATTCGGTAACCATGACCGGGAGTATCGACCGGTTACTCATGCCGGCTTTCTCCGTAGCGAATACGTTTATCATCTTTCCGAGTATGCCAACATCAATCACTCGGGAGGAAAAGCCTTTGCCTATGGCATACTGGCCGTTGGCAAAAAATCAGTCCAAGCGCTTTTAAAGGGGAAATTAGAATTAAGCAAAGACTACTTATACATGATTTTCCGATTGATAGCACAAAGCCAAGAAGTATTCGCCCAACGTAAAAACAACCGATTGTCACACCCTCATTATATACAGCCATGATGAAATATGCCCCCATTCTACTCTTCACCTACAACCGACTTTCGCACACACGCCGATGTGTGGAAGCCTTGTTGAACAACTCGCTTGCATCTGAAAGTGAGCTGTTTATCTATTCCGATGCAGCCAAAGACGAGACCCAACAGAAGGCAGTAGAAGAAGTGCGACAATACATCCACACCATCCGTGGATTCAAGCATATCACCATCACCGAACGAGATGAGAATTGGGGATTGGCACTTAGCATCATCGATGGTGTTACGACTCAAGTCAACCGATATGGCAGAGTAATTGTATTGGAAGACGACCTTGTTGTCGCACCTCACTTCCTGCAATTTATGAACGATGCGTTGGAAACCTACAAGGACGAGCCACAAGTAGGCCACATCCAAGCCTGCGACTTCACTCAAGACCCAACCTTGCCCGAAACCTTCCTCATCCGATGGACAGGAAGCTGGGGATGGGGCACTTGGGATAGAGCGTGGAAGCATTTTAACCCAAACGGCAAGGCGCTTCTACAAGAATTAATAGACAGAAAACTCACCTACACCTTCGATTTCAATGGCAAATACGGATACACCCGAATGCTTCGCCGACAAATTGAAGGCAAAAACAATTCATGGGCCATCCGATGGAATGCCAGCCTTTTCCTGAAAGGTATCCTATCGCTCAACGTTGGTCGTTCGCTCGTTCAGAATGAAGGTTTCGACGGAAGCGGAACCAATTGTGGAGGAGGCAGACTTTATGCTTCCCAACTGCACATGGATGTACTTCCCGTCCAGAAGATCAATCCTATAGAAGAGAATAAGGAAGCCAGACAAGCATTCGTCCGATACTATGCCCGCACCAATTCATTTTGGGCCAAAGCTATCCGCCGAATCAAACGCACATTGAAAGGCGATTTCGGAGCATAATGGCAATGCCTAAGACTTTCCAACAAGAATCTTAGTATATCCTTCGGCACGGGATATACATCCTTCATGCATGAGATTTACATCCCATGGCATAGGATATAAATCCTACGACAAGAAAACGTAATAAATCTCTTCTACAAACAGAGAAAACGCATGAATTAAAATGCTTTTAACCAGGCTATTAGTAAACTTTTAAGATAATCTTCATCCCATGCTGCTTTCATTCTTTTCCTTTTGACTGAGGCTTTCTTGTCCTTATGGTGATGATTCTTCAAGAT
>JAFYWH010000088.1 GCA_017558175.1 Bacteroidaceae bacterium | reverse complement strand
TCAATTATTAATCATTAAAAAAGCCGTTGGCGCAAGGCTCTACTCTATTGCCAACAGCTTTAATCACAGTTCACTTAAAAAGCGTATCACTATGATGATCAAGAAAAAATCCAATCCATGGGCACGCTTGAAGTACTTGTATGTGCTTCCATTGGCTACCGTAGCGGTAGCTGCATTTGCCCGCCCTGAAGTCTCTAATCAGCTCGATGAGATTTCAAGTGTCAAAGTTAATGATTTAACTTCAATCGTGAAAGCGGAAGAGGTTAAAAGTATGGAAAATTCTTCGGATGAGAAGTTTACCTTGAATGGCCAAGTGATGGAATATCCATCGAAGAAGCCGGTTCCGGGAGCGAGTGTCATTGTTCGAGGAACTACCCATGGAACGCTGGCCGATGCAGAAGGCAAGTTCCAGCTTCAGGTGAAGAATGGCGATGTCATTATCGTTTCTTATGTAGGTTTGCAGACTCAGCAACTTCCTGTTCAAAGCGGTGCCAACTTGGTGGTATGGATGAGAGAGGAAGTACAATCGTTGGAAGGAATGGTGGTGTATGCTGCCGATAATGATGCAGAAGCTAAGGCTGGAAAAAGTGGACCTGTAGTTTACGATTTGCCTATTGAAGAAGCAATGAAAGCAGAAAAACAACAGAAAGAAACTCCGCAGAAAGAAGAAGTTATCTTCCAAGTGGTAGAACAGATGCCGGAGTTTCCGGGCGGTATGATGGCGGCTATGGAATTTTTGGGCAAGAACATCAAGTATCCGACCTCTGCACAACAGGCGAAGATTGAAGGCCGAGTGATTGTTCAGTTTGTGGTGGGTAAGGATGGTAGCATCTCGGATGTGAAGATTGCTCGTGGTGTAAGTCCTGATCTCGATGCCGAAGCTATGCGTGTAGTAAGCTTGATGCCGAAGTGGAATCCGGGCAAGCAACGTGGCAAGGCCGTATCGGTGAAGTACACCATGCCGATTATGTTCCGCTTGGAAACTCCTAAGCCAGAGAAGAAGGAAGAAGAAAAGCCTGCTTATCTTCAAGTTAATTTGAAAGTTGATGGAGATGCCAATCAAGCTAATGTGGATGCCGTGAAAGACTTCTTCAAGGATAGCAGAGGTATTAAGACTACAGCTACATTGGATGGCAGATGGAATATAGAAACAGACTCCTCTTTAGTCTATGTAGTCGTAGTAGATGGTGTAGAAAAGGGGTATGGTGCGAAGGCTTTGCGTGAAGTGCCGGTTCAAACGATTCAAAGTATACAAGTGCTAAGTGCAAAGAATGCCATAGCCAAGTATGGTGAAAAGGCCAAGGATGGTGCCATTGAAATAAAGACCAAGAAAAAGTAACCGCTTATGAAACGAATCGTAACACTCTTGCTAAGTATCCTTCCGTTATGGGTTAGTGCTCAGACGGAAGACGAAATCCGCAAGGCGATGGAGGCCTACGATTACGAAACGCCGATAACCCTCATTGCACCCGCCAGTGGCGACTCTGTGCTTACCCCTCTGCGTGCACAAGCCCTGAAGGCCATGAGCCGGCATGCCGAGGCACTGAAAGAATGGAACTCGCTCTTGCATGCGGATAGCACAAACACGAAAGTACTGATAGAGCTGGCAGAGTGTTACCGATTGACCAACCGCACACAGGATGCCGCCCTTTGCTATGGCAAGGCGGTATCCTTGCAACCCGCCAACAAGTTCTTCCGTCAACAATACATCCGTACGTTGCTGGCATCCGAAAAGTACGAAGCTGCCCGCGATGCCTCGCATGCCTGGTTGGATAGAGATACCCTCTCGGCTACCGGATACAAGTTCCTCGGTATGGCCTACGAAGGCATGGCCGCCGATGACCCTGAGATGTTAGGCCTCGCTTTCTTTGCCTACAATTCCGCCTATCGCCGTGACTCGCTCGATGCGCAGACGGTGGCACACATCGCTTCCATCTTCGTAGACAATAACCAGTTTGCCGATGCCGTGGATGTAACCGAAACCTATCGCCTTACCGACACGCTAAGCATCGACGTGAACCGCCTCAATGCCAAGGCCTACTGCATGCTCAAGGACTACAAGAAGGCCGTGGAGCGATACGAAGCCCTCAAGGCCATGGGCGACCGGAGCTTCACTACCTTATATTATTTAGGCGTGAGCCAGTATGTGGACAATTGGCCATACGGTGCCCGTGAAAATCTGCTGGAGGCGCACAAGAAGAATCCCATGGATGTAAATGTGCTCTACTATCTGGCTAAGTCTTGTGCCCGCTCGTCGTGG
Organism: Bacteroidaceae bacterium; assembly: GCA_017558175.1. Classification (GTDB taxonomy): domain Bacteria; phylum Bacteroidota; class Bacteroidia; order Bacteroidales; family Bacteroidaceae; genus Phocaeicola. The sequence continues at coordinate 4,723 of JAFYWH010000088.1, read as the reverse complement.
AAGGAAGAGGGTGTGGCATACATGAACAAGGCGTTCGATATCGTGGTGCCTACGGACAGCATGATGACTCGCCTGTACGATGGCTTGCTGGAATGTTACCGCTTCCACACCAAGGCCGACCCTTACGAAAAGATTGAGGTCATGAAGGAGGCGTATCCTTACACCAAGAAGTACACTTTGTTCTATCAGATAGCCTACATCTACGACCATCAGAAGGACTATGCCAATGCCGTGCACTACTACGAAAAGTATATGGCACTCGTGCCGAAGAACAAGCAGGTAGCCTTGGACGATGAAGGCAACCCGATTCCCAATGTGGACACCATGTATCAGAAGGCTCGACGCAGGGTAGAGAAAATTAAGGTGGAGGACTTCTTCCGCAACGGTGCGCACGATGATTATTTTGAACCGAAACCGATAAAGGTAGAAAAGAAGCAATTGAAATAAAAATAGTTATACCGTAACAGAATAAATAAGAACGTATGAAAAACATAAAAGCATTTATTGTTATTGGCATTGCCTGTTTGATGCACGCTTGTAGTTCTCCTAAGCAGGATGAACAAGGATTGAAAACCATCCACGTGGAAGTGGACAATATCCGTTCCGATGTAAAGCTATCCGAATTTGCCGAGGCCAAGATAATTCCACTTCCTACTTCGGACAACTTGCTGATAGGAAGCATCAATCGTATCCGTACTTCGGAGAAATCCATCTGCTTAAGCGATGGGAATGCGATATACCGTTTTTCTCGTTCTGGCGAATTTCTTGGGAAGATTGAGAAAAAAGGACAAGGTCCTGAAGAATATGCACGTATCAACGATTTCGTGATAGGTGAGGACGAAAATGTTTGGATATTGCCTAATGGGAAGACATCGCTGATGCTCTATTCGTGGGATAACCGTTTGGTAAAGGATATAAAGATAGAATCGTCGTATAGCTCTACCATTTATCGCATGGGTGACAAATTGGTGCTGAACAACGGTAGCTTTATTACCGACAATAACAAGTATACCCTTCAAGTAGTCGATTTGAATACGGGTGAAGCCATTCAACGTTTCTTGCCCATTGATGAGTATAAAGCCAAGTATCTGTATATGTTGGAAACCAACAACTTCCATCCGGGAGAAACTGATACCGTCTGCTACTTCAACATGGCACACAACGATACCATTTATCGGGTGACACCGCATACTTGCCAAGCCCACAAAACATTCTACTGGAACGGAAAGAACATTCCTGCCGATTTCTATCATCAGGATTTTATGGACATCATGGCATTTAACGAAGACTTGTCGGATGGGAAAATTTTCGGCATCTATTTTCAACTCCATTCGGACAAGCATCAATGGGTAGGATATACCCAAAAGGGTAAGGGCGTTTATTCCGCTATCCTTTCGAAAGAAGGAGATACATCCATTGTTTCGCAGGATATTCTATTGGACGATTTCGAAGGATTCCCCGTGTCTATAGCCGGTGCGGGTTGGGAAGAAAACAAGTTCGTGACCGGGTATAATGAAATGGTTTTCATACTCCAGCCGATGGATATCCTCGATTACATAGAAGAGCACGCACCTGAGGCGATGGACGATGTCAAGAAGAAAATCCAATACACTTCGGATGACCAGAATCCGGTTCTGATGATGGTGAATTTAAAGTAAGTTGTTTGGTCAGAAAATTAAAAGAGGCTCATGAAACACACATTTGTTATAGGAGTGCTGTTGCTTTCTTTGGCTATGACCTGTTGTACAGCCAATGAAAGGAAAAGCAAAGACCAGAAGGTGGAGCAACAAGCCGAAGAAGTACAGGAAAAAAAGTTCCCCCAAGCAACATGCATTTTGTGGATAGACAAGAACAAGGAGAAAACATTACTGAACAAAGTAGTGCGGAATGTGAAGGCCAAAGTACATATCGATAATTTGGGGAAAATAACCGTTTTGGAATATGAAAAAGAGCCTCACTTCTTATTGCTCAACAAGATTGAGCGTTGTCTTAAAACGTATCGGGTCACTCCCGAACAGAAAGAGAAGGGGAGGCTGATAGATGGGGAAAATTATGTTTTTCTCCGATTCGTGGAGCGGGAGTTGAAGAATGAAAAAGAAATTACAAAATGAAAGAGGAATGAAAGCACACCTTAATATCATAGCCCTGATGGCAAGCCTGCTGATGGCTTGCTCATCGGGAAGCAATCAGAAAGAGACTATCTCTGCAGGAGTCTTGAAGTACGATAGTTTGTCCATGCCGATAGACTACCCTTGCTTGGGATTCTACTATCAGACAGCCCATTATAAGGATGGTAACACACTCTATTGGGCTGGATACAATCACCTGCTTCACTCCATCGAGGTGTTCGATTTGACCAACCGGAAAACCATGGCCTCGTACGAACTGGAGCCGGAAGGCCCCAATGCCATCACCAAGAATCAGTTCAGTAATTTCTTGATGAACGATAGCATGTTCGTGTTCAAAGGCTATCGGAATGAGCTGAAGCTTCTGTCCCGTAAGGATGGCAAATTGCTCAAGACCATCTTCACCTTGTCGCCCGAAGAAGAGTATCAGCTTCAATACCGGGGTGGACTGGATGCAGAATATTCTCGTGGCTTCAGAATGCGTTGGGATGGGGAAAATATTGTGACACCACTCTTTGCCAAGAACGGACAAAAGATGCACGACCCATTGTTCTTGTCGGTCAATCTTCGTACTTCTGAAACCGAAAGATTGCCCATGGCATACCCTGAAAACATGAAGGATGAATTAGGCAAATATGGTAGCTTGACCAGTCCTTTCTTTACCATGAGCGAGGATCGGATGGTTTATAACTTTTCTTATTCGTCGCAAGTGTATGTAGCCATGAAGGGATCGGATGAGGTACAGACCTTCGCCATGAATAGCCGTGCCACTTCCAATCAGTCGGTGCCGAAGGATGCCAATATCGGTCAACGGAATTTCAAGGAAAGTTTCGAGTATGAAAGAATGGTCTTGCGCTTTGGCGAAGTGAACTACGACAAGCAATCGGACATCTATATCCGTTTGCATTATGACGATCGTCCGTCGATGTTTGAAGATAGGGATATATACCTCATGGTCTACAAATGCCGTACGGGTGAGATACTGGAATATGAATTGCCCAAGGAAGTTACATCCCGCCACTTTGTGGTGGATGGTCATGCCTATTTCCAATTGAAGAATAGTGAAGATAGCCATTTGTACTTTGCGGTGGTTCGGTTGGCGGACTTATAAAAAAAACATTTAGTATATGAACAAGTCGTTGTACTTAATAAGTTTAATCATTCTTGGAATGGTGGGATGCCAAAACCATTCCAAGAATACGGGTTATTTCAAGGATAATGGTTATCAAGCCGATACGGTCTATATCAGTGGGCAGGTCTTGAACTTCCCCGAAGGAAAGACCTTGCAAGTTTCTTATACAAAATTTGTGGAAGATGAACATACGATGCTGAAATTCGCACCCGATAGTTTGGGAAATTTTGAGGTGCGGATTCCGGTTATCAACAGTACTTGTATGTATCTGTACTATTTTATGCAAGGTAATATCGTGACTTTGTTTGCAGAACCCGGTGAAAAGATTGAGATTCATTCCGATTGGAAAAAGGGAACCTTAGCTTTTTCTGGAGAGCATGCACTATCGCATCAAGAGGTATACGATTATAGAAGCTATGTAGACAGCCTTTCGTTGCCACGTACTTATGAAAGTTATTTTGATGAACGTATCAGTCATGAGGAATGTTTGCGCTTACTGACTGCTGAGTGGACACGTAACGATTCTTTGTTGAATGTTTATCGGCAGGTGCGTCCCGAAATGTCGGAGCGTGCGGTTGCTCAAGTACAGGCAATGAATCAGAACAACTTTGCATTTAAGTTGATGCAACGTCGCTTCGTGCTCGATAGGCGGAAGAAAGAAGCATTCTCTGCTGAATATATGCAGAAAGCCGATTCCATTTACAACCGGTTGACTCGTCCTTATACGCTATCAGATGTTGTTTTCTTGCGCGATTATCTGGATTACTATTATGAACACCAAGGCGGAGTGGATAAGAACATGCAGATGACGTTTGATTACTTGGAGAAAAACAAGGGTATTGTATTGACCGAAGAGCAAAAGACGGATATGGATTTTCTCAATACACCCGAAATGGATGTGGCGCTGAATGATGCATATGAAGTTTTGATTAACGATCCTGAATATGAATCGGCGCTCATTGACCGTTGGTGTGGGGGAATGGAACTAGTGCCTATGCCTGATGACTTGAAGGAACTGATGTATGCCTTTTATCATTATTTTTATTTGAGTGGTTCACAAAAGGCAATGCATGAGGAAAATATGCTTCGTTTCCATTCGTTGGTGAAGAATCCGGCTATTGCCCGTCCGGTGGTGGAACTTCAAAAAAAGTTTGTGGAATTGGCGAAACAAGATATGGGAGAAACCTTGTCATTGATGGGGCATGAAAATTTGGAGGACTGCAAGACAGGCGAAGAACTGTTCCGTGAGATACTGAAACCTTTTGAAGGGAAGTTGGTGTATCTGGATGTTTGGGGTACTTGGTGTGGCCCATGCAAGAAGGAGATGGAACATGCATCTGCCATCAAGCAGGCAATGAAAGGCAAAGAAGTGGTGTTCTTGTATTTGGCAAATCGCTCACCTGAAGAGTCATGGAAGAACATCATCAAGGAATATGGTTTGACTGGGGAACAAGTGGTACACTAC
>JAFYWH010000010.1 GCA_017558175.1 Bacteroidaceae bacterium | reverse complement strand
TACCTGCGATAGGCCAAGAACCCTTACCACCACCCATACGGTCGCGGATTTCACCACCTGTACCGGTTGATGCACCGTTCGATGCCTTGATGAGGATCTGTTCCGGAGTCTGGTACAACCATTTGCGAACAGGGAGGATGTCTTCCCATTCACGGCCTTCTTCGCTACGTGGGTAAGAAGTCATGTATACGGCAGTACCTGCAATCGGCCAAGAACCCTTACCACCACCCATACGGTCGCGGATTTCACCACCTGTACCGGTTGAAGCACCATTGAACGGTTCTACGGTAGTCGGGAAGTTGTGAGTTTCTGCCTTCAATGAGATAACCGACTTCACGTCCTTGATTACGAAATAGTCGGCAGTAGAGTGGTCGCGTGGAGCGAACTGCTCAATCATCGGACCTTCGGCAAATGCCACGTTGTCCTTATATGCAGAGATAATCTTGTTCGGATTTTCCTGAGTAGTCTTCTTGATCATCTGGAACAAAGAAGATTCCATTTCTACACCATCAATCACGAAAGTACCACCGAAGATCTTGTGACGGCAGTGTTCCGAGTTGATCTGTGCGAAACCGAATACTTCCGAGTCAGTAAGCTTACGGCCCAAGTCGTTTTCCACCTTCTTGAGGTAGTCCATTTCTTCTTGCGAGAGCGCGAGACCTTCCTTTTCGTTGTATTCTTCCAAATTCTCGATATAGATAATCGGCTGAGGCTTGATGTCGATTGTGAAGATGTTTTGGTTCAAACCCTTATACATTCTTTGGAGCATCGGGTCGTAGTCAGCGTTTTCATCCTTTACCGGGAAGTACTCTTCAATGCGGAGAATGCCTTCCAAGCCCATGTTCTGGGTGATTTCTACGGCGTTGGTACTCCACGGAGTAATCATTTCACGGCGAGGACCTACGAAGCAGCCTTGCAGGTTTTCTTCGTTTTCCACAGTGGCTTCACCATAAAGCCAGCATAATTTCTGAATGTCTTCAGCGTTCAGTTCCTTTTGGGTATCTGTCGCGATCACATTCTGATTGGGTGTTCTGAAAAATAGAATCATAGCACTGTTATAGTTGTTATGTTAATTGAAATCTTCTTTAATAAGGTGCAAAGTTACATAAAAGAGACATTCTATGAAAGAATTTAGGGTTCAAATATAGGTACTTTCGTAAAAAAGTATCATCTTTGCAATATGAATTGGATTGAACAAGTAACCATACTCGATTTGTTGGTGAAAGGGCTCATTATAGGTGTGGTAGTTTCTGCACCCTTGGGTCCTGTGGGCGTGCTTTGTATACAGCGAACGCTCAATAAGGGTCGTTGGTATGGCTTTGTTACCGGATTGGGAGCATGTTTGAGCGACATTATCTATGCATTAATTACCGGTTATGGTATGAGTTTCATGGATGAGTTCCTTATGAAGCACCAGGTACTGCTGCAGATTATTGGTAGTATCATGCTGTTTATATTCGGTATCTTTACCTTCCGTAGCAACCCGGTGCGTGCCATTCGTCCGGTTTCCGCCAACAAGGGAACCTATCTTCATAATTTTGTGACCGCTTTCTTTGTCACTTTATCCAATCCGCTGATTATCTTCCTGTTCATCGGTTTGTTTGCCCGCTTCTCGTTCGTAATGCCGGGCAGCGCCATCGGATTCCAGTTGGTGGGCTATCTGGCCATCATTTTGGGAGCCCTGTTATGGTGGTTCGGAATCACCTATTTGGTGAACAAGGTACGTACGCGCTTTAATGTGCGTGGCATCTGGATACTCAATCGTGTCATCGGCAGCATTGTGATGTTGGCATCTGTGGTCAGTCTGGCCTATACCATTTTAGGAAAAACGTTATACTAACCCTATATTGTCATGTTTATTTCCAAACAACTCAAGCAACAGAGCATTGCGGAATACCTGATTTATATGTGGCAGGTAGAGGATATGATTCGTGCCTATGGCTGCGATTTGGAACGTATCCGTGAGCAGCTGGTCAGCCGTTTCCCGGCCGAACAGCAGGCGGAACTTGCCCAGTGGTATGAAGATTTGATTGAAATGATGCGTCGCGAGGAAGTGATGCAAAAGGGTCATCTTCAGATAAATAAGAATGTAATTACTTGGCTTACCGACTTGCATTTGCAATTGTTGGCATCGTCCAAGTTCCCATACTATAATGCAGCCTATTACAAGGCCTTGCCTTTCATTGTCGAACTTCGTGCCAAAGGTGCGGACAAGGAGGAACCCGAATTGGAAACCTGCTTCGAGGCTCTCTATGGCATCCTGCTCCTGAAGCTCCAGAAGAAGGAGGTAGGCGAGGAAACAAAGAAGGCGCAAGAAGCGATCACTACTTTGCTCTCCATGCTTTCCACTTATTATATAGAGGATAAGAAGGGAGAACTTGAGTTTTAATTTTTTTAGGCACGGATTACACGGATTACGCGGTTGCATAGCATTGTGTTTTCTATGTTTTTACGTTATGGCTTTTGTCTGGATTCTGTGTCATCCAAATTAGCCGGAGGCTTGAAACCAGAGGACGGGTTCCGTGAAATCCGTGTAATCCGTGCCCAAAAATAAGATTATAAGAATGAAGAATATACTGATCACCGGTGCCAACGGCCAGTTGGGGAATGAGATGCGTGTGCTTTCGGCGGAATATCCGGAGTACGCTTATTTCTTTACCGATGTGGCTGAGCTGGACATTTGCAATGAACAGGCCGTGATGGAATTCGTGCAAGCGAACAACATCCACGTCATGGTGAATTGTGCAGCCTATACAGCGGTGGACAAGGCGGAAGAAAACGTGGAACTTTGCACCAAGCTGAATGCCGATGCCGTGGGTTACTTGGCCAAGGCTGCCGAAGCATGCGGAGCGGAGTTCATTCAGGTTTCTACCGACTATGTATTCGATGGTACGGCGCACGTACCTTATCGGGAAACGGCCTCTACTTGTCCGAATTCAGTATATGGGCATACCAAGTTGGCAGGCGAGCAAAATGCCTTGACGCTTTGCTCCCGTTCCATGGTCATCCGTACCGCGTGGTTGTATTCCACCTTTGGAAACAACTTTGTGAAGACCATGATTCGCCTCGGCCGTGAGCGTGATTCGCTCGGAGTTATCTTCGACCAAGTGGGTACACCGACTTATGCCCGCGATTTGGCTCGTGCCATCTTTGTGGCTATCCGTCAGGGAGTTGTGCCGGGTGTGTATCACTTCAGCAACGAAGGTGTCTGTTCGTGGTACGATTTTACCAAGGCCATCCACCGGTTGGCAGGTATTACCGATTGCAAGGTGAAACCTCTTCACACAGAGGAATATCCTACATTGGCCAAGCGACCGCATTATTCGGTGCTTGACAAGAGCAAAATAAAAACAATATATAGTATAGATATTCCTTATTGGGAAGATAGCTTGAAAGAATGTATTGATGCCTTAGATTATGATTAAAAACAAGAAGAAATTTGCTCCATGGTTATGTTTGGGCATTATGTTTTGGCTTGTATTTAAGAATCCTATTTGCCTACTATTGTTTCTAGCTTTGGGGGCTTTTATTGATAAGAAGAAAAATAAAAAAGACGAATAAAGAATAATGAATCCAGAAATTTCAAGAAGAAGAACGTTTGCGATTATCGCGCATCCGGATGCCGGTAAGACCTCTTTGACCGAAAAGCTCTTGCTCTTCGGTGGTCAGATTCAGGTGGCAGGTGCCGTAAAGAGCAACAAGATTAAGAAGACAGCGACATCCGACTGGATGGACATCGAAAAGCAACGTGGTATCTCGGTAACAACCTCCGTGATGGAGTTCGACTACCGCGACTATAAAATCAATATCCTCGATACTCCGGGTCACCAGGACTTTGCGGAAGATACTTACCGCACGCTTACTGCCGTAGATTCGGTTATCATCGTAGTCGATGGTGCCAAAGGGGTAGAAACCCAGACACGCAAGCTCATGGAAGTGTGCCGTATGCGTAACACGCCGGTTATCATCTTCGTGAACAAGATGGACCGTGAAGCAAAGGATCCATTCGACTTGCTCGACGAGCTCGAAGAAGAACTCGTAATCGGTGTACGCCCGTTGACATGGCCCATTGAAAGTGGTCCGCGTTTCAAGGGGGTATACAATATCTATGAACAGAATCTCAACCTCTTCCAGCCTTCCAAGCAAGTGGTAGCCGAAAAGGTGGAAGTGGATATCCATACCGAAGAACTCGACAAGCAAATCGGTTCGGACTTGGCTGACAAGCTCCGTGGCGAATTGGAACTCATCGATGGCGTTTATCCGGAATTCGATGTGCAGGAATACTTGCAAGGCTCGTTGGCACCGGTATTCTTCGGTTCGGCTTTGAATAACTTCGGGGTAGAAGAATTGTTGAATACCTTCGTGGAAATCGCTCCAAGCCCACGCCCGGTGAAGGCCGAAGAACGCGATGTGCAACCGGACGAACAGAAGTTTACCGGCTTTGTGTTCAAGATTACAGCCAATATCGACCCGAACCACCGTTCTTGTATCGCTTTCTGTAAGGTTTGCTCGGGCAAGTTCTCGCGCAACACGCCTTATTATCATGTGCGTCACGACAAGACCATGCGTTTCTCGTCGCCTACCCAGTTCATGGCGCAACGCAAGACTACGGTAGACGAAGCTTGGGCAGGCGATATCATCGGTTTACCGGATAACGGAACCTTTAAGATTGGTGATACCTTGACCGAAGGCGAAAAGCTTCACTTCAAGGGATTGCCAAGCTTCTCGCCGGAAATGTTCAAGTACATTGAAAATGCCGACCCGATGAAGCAGAAGCAATTGGCCAAGGGTATCGACCAGTTGATGGACGAAGGGGTAGCTCAGTTGTTCGTGAACCAGTTCAATGGCCGTAAGATTATCGGTACGGTAGGTCAGCTTCAGTTCGAAGTTATCCAGTACCGCTTGGAAAACGAATACAATGCCAAGTGCCGTTGGGAACCAATCAGCCTCTACAAGGCATGTTGGATTGAGAGCGACGATGCTGAAGAACTCGAAGCATTCAAGAAGCGCAAGTACCAATACATGGCGAAAGACCGCGAAGGTCGCGACGTGTTCTTGGCCGATAGTGGCTATGTGCTCCAGATGGCTCAGATGGACTTCAAGCACATCAAGTTCCACTTTACATCAGAGTTTTGATCAAACTCCTGCCACTCGTGCAACACGCACGTAATGCGCAGATTATCAGTATAGAATGGGTGGCAGGAGTCCTGCCACCCATTGTTTTTTCTGCCACCATTGGATTTTGTTAAATTTAACAAAACGAGGCGTCAGAAAAACATTTTGGTGTTTGGATTAAAATGCTTAGGCGTTTGAGGTGAAACGCCTAAGCGTTTTTATTAAAACAATTAGGCGTTTTTTCAGAAGGCCGAAATCTTCCCAAATTATGGGCCTTTTTGGTGTGAAGTTGTGAAATTATCAACTTCGTTGCTGGTGGCAGGAACATAGCACGGTGGCAGCACTCGTGCCACCTGTTTCCTGATGAAAATCAGTAAGTTATCCTCTGGTTGCACGGGTGGCACCGGTTGAAGCAAATAGTAGGTGGTTTGTGAAGATGTCCGACTGAATTTTAAATAGGGCATAATATATATGCTGAAATATTTGTATTATTCGTTTTTTTTTTTTGTAGCTTTGCATTTAGTTGATAAATAGAACGAAATGGTGAAGCGAAAATACTGCATATTGGGAGTGCTTGCTATATTGTGTTTTATAGGTACAGGCTATTATGCCTGGACACTATACGATGCACATTGCAAACAGGTGGCCGAATGGAACGAGGGGGCAAAGGCTGCTTTCGAGGAAGCTTTGTGGATAGAAGTGAATAAGCGGTCGAATATACCGATATATTCTTATTCGAGAGGGGAAAATGAAATGACAACTTTGAACGAGAAAATTCCTGATTCGGTTTCTGTGATGACAATGAATGGGTGGCAGAGATATAAAATAGATAGGTACAAATATGATAATAGTTTAATAAAGGAAGGAAGGAAAAGAGGACATTTAGGTGCTTTGTTGAAAAAGTATCCTTTGTCTATTGATAGTTTATCCATCCATTGGGATAGCTTGTTGAACCATCAACAAATTTCTGCAAAAAGTAAAATTCGTTATATCATTACGGATTTGGATTTGAAGAACGACACGGCTTATTCTGATACTAATCCTTCTTTGCGTTTTGATAGTTTGTCGGTTTCTTATTTAGGTTTCCGTTGTGAGCATGAGTTGGTGGGGTATGTTTCTTATCCGTATTGGTTGTGGAATTTGCCTTTTGTTAGTTACTTGGGGATATTATTGCCATGGGGATTTTTAATATTCTTGGTTGTGTTTTATTCTTCGGTAGAAAAACTCTTTCATAATAAGTTTATTCAGGAAAAGATTGTTGAGAAAGAAATTCATGTGGCAGATGTAGCGATTGACAAAGCGAAAATCTATCAATTACCCGATGGTAGTGTGTTCGATTCGTTTGCTGGGACTTTAACTAAAGATGACTTAATTCATACTTTACCTCCTCAATCAGCACTTTTGTTAAGACTCTTTTTGCGTAAGGAAAATCACCGTTTGTCAACAGCCGAAATCGAACATGAATTATGGAATGGAAACGGAACTATAGACAAAATCCATAAGGTGATTCAGCGATTAAGAACTGAATTAAGAAAGGTTTCATCCGAATTGGTCATTAAAAACGTAAATGGAGACTATGAGCTAAAATAGCCCATTTCATCGAATATTTTCGGCATAACTCAGGCTGACAATTACTGACAAATACGTTTGGTCAGTAATTGTCAGTCTTTTTTTTATCCATGTTTTTTGTGATTTCCTACCTTTGCGTTGTAATCGTCGGGATAATGCTTGACAAAGTTTTATGTAAAAAATATTATGTATGAAAAAAGTGATGTTTATTATTGGTGTTTGTATCTTCGGAACATTTGTTTATTGGAAATCAGCAAAATTAAATTCTACAGTTGATGATTTGTTGTTGAAAAACATTGAAGCATTGGCTGATATGGAAGTGTCAGAACCTTTTTATTGTCGTTTGTCGGGTGATTTGACTTGTCCTGATAATGGAAAGAAAGTAGGTGCAGTTTATCAAGGTTATAGTTTACGTTAATGAAAAAAATGATAACTCTTTCAGTTCTCTTTGTTGTCGTGGCAATCTATGCCTTTACCAAGGGAACCCCTAAGGCGGAATATCCCGAAATCACTTTCCCGGTGACAGAGGAATTACAAGGTCGGGTGATTCCGATTGATTCTGTCTTCTTCCGTTATCCCTATCGCCTGGAAGTGCGAAACGATAGAGTCGTAATAGAGGATTTGCATGGTCCAGACCATTTCTATCACCTCTTTACCTATCCTGAATTCCGTTATCTCTCTTCTTTCGGGCAAAGAGGAGAGGGGCCGGAAGAGATGCAGACGGTGGACGATTTCTTTTGGAATGGGCAGACCCTTTGGGCTCTGGACAACATTAAGTCGGAATTGGTTCGTTGGGAACTGAACGATAGTCGTGACAAAATGATTCGTACAGAACGCATCAAGTTAGATAAGGCAACTTTCCGTGCATTGGACATTGTTCCCTATTTGGATAACTCTTTCCTGATTCCCAATTACTCAGGCGATTCCCGTTTCTGTCAAGTGGATAGAAATGGTAAGCTCATTAAGAAATGGGGTGAAATCCCTACCGAAAGGAAAGATGACTTGCAGAAGTATCCATACGCCTTTGGTTACGGTTGGCGTAGTTTTATCGACTATGCTCCGAAAACCGGCACATTGGTAGCTGCTACCCAATTCGGCGAAGTGCTGGAAGTATGGAACGTGAAGAAGAATACGCACAAGGTAATGAAAGGAAAGTTAGGTGAACCTGAATTTGAGATCCTTCCAGAATATGCGATACCTGCCGGGGCGGTTGGTCATAATGATATTCAAGTAACAGAGTGTGCTATATATGTTATCTACCGGGGGATTACAATGAAAGAAAGCATGTTGGCTCGTCAGAAAGGGAAATCTTTACCCGAAGGAGGCAAAACTGTCCGTGTATTCAGCTTGGAGGGTGAACCTTTGAAAGAATATAAACTTGATCATTCTGTCAGTGGCATTTGGGTGATGGAAGAAGAAGGTAAGATGTGGGCATTGGATGTAAATAGCGATGAACCGTTGGTGGAATATAGTTTGAAATGATAGTTGAGAAATGATAAATGATAGAGGAATAATGAAGTATTTAACTTTGATAATGTGTGTATGGATGCCAGAAGTAGCTTTAGCTAATGTGGATGCATTGGCTAGTGTTAATCCATTGTGTCCGAATGGTTGTTTAGGAAATGGTGATGGCTGTTATTGTAATGGTTGGTTTGAAACACGTAAAGAAGCAGGTCCTGTTATTTAAGTACTGATTTTCTATATTCATTTTATCATTCGGGATTACAACCCGAATGATAAAATTGCATCTGATTATATAACGATAACAAATAAGCGTATGAAAAAGAATGCTGTTTTTATGCTTGCAGCTTTGTTGCTGACAGCATGTGGGACAAATGGAACCCAATTAGAGAAGGTACAAAATGAGAGAAATGAAGTAGTCAATGTGCAAAGTATGGTAAAAGAAATAGATACTGGAGATGTACTGATTGCTTCTGTTGCTAGATTGTTTAGTAGTGATAAATATCTACTGATAGCTGATTTTAAAGGTTATGATAAGTTGATTCATTTGTTTGATAATGAAAATTACCGACATGTTTGTAGTGTAGGTGAATTAGGACAAGGACCATACGAAATAACCAATATGGGTACAATTGCTGTAGATGATGCCCGAAATAAATTTTATGTCTCCGATCATGGTAAAATGAAAATATTTAGCTATGATATAGATAGCTTATTGTTTTCTCCAGAATCATATAGACATCAAGTAAAAGCCGAAATAAAAAACTCAATGTTTCCCAGTTCCTATTGTTTTGTAAATGATACGTTGTCTTATGCAAGAGTCATAACTCCTACTAGTGTATCAACTTTCGAACAGGCTGTTGCAAAATGGAATATGCAGACCGGTGAGATGAAAATGATGCCATATACTCATCCTGAAATTGATAATAAACGAAGTGTATTTGATGTATCTGTAGAAAATAATTTCTATGTGGAAGCTTATCTACGTCATGATTTATTAAGTATTTGTGATTTGAACGGAAACTTGAAATGTAATATTTATGGGCCGGATTGGAATGGTGGAGGTAAAAGTGAACTTAGCTGTTTTGGCGATGTAATGGTTACAAAAGAATATGTTATAGCAACTTACTCTGGGGGAGATTATAATGATGCTTATTCCCCGACTCAAATTTTGATTTTTGATTTGACGGGTAATTATATTAAAACGTTAAATGTAGGTTATAACATATCTGATTGCTGTTATGATGAAACCAATAATAGAATTGTGATGGCTTTTGACGATGAAATTCAGTTCGGTTATTTAGAATTGAATACTTTGATTTAGTTGTATATGTCTGGGAAATAAAGGATATAGATTGATGATAGTATTCTTTCTTTCTCAAAAATGAATGTGGGAAAGTTTTGTAAAATGAGAGATGAAGAACTGGAAGAAATGGCTGGACAGGCTGCTGACACTGGCCTTTGGCATCAGTGTGTTGGCTGTGGTATGGGTGTTGCTGCAAGTAACTAGCTTCACCTCCTTCCGCGTTCCTTCCCCTTCCATGTACCCAACATTGATACCGGGCGACTACATCCTGGTGAACAAATGGCTGATGGGAGCGAGAATCTTCGACATCTGGGAAGCGGTGGAGAACAAGGAAGTGCCGATACACCGGTTGCCAGGCTTGCGGAAAGTGAAGCGGAACGATGTGCTGGTGTTCCACTATCCCTATCCGATGCGGGAAGACAGCATCTCGATGGACATACTGCTGTATTATGTGAAGCGTTGTGTCGGCCTGCCGGGCGATACGGTGGAGATACGTAAAGGATGCTACTGGATAAACGGAACGAGAAAGGATAAACGATGGGCCCGGATGGATACCCGACAAGAATCCTGGCAAGATGATCGCCAATGGAATGTGGCATTGGGGTGGACGGTGCAGCAGTTGGGTCCGCTGCCTGTGCCTGCCCGTGGTCAGGAAGTAGTGATGGACACACTGACAGCCAAGATGTACGGCCGGTTGATAGAGTGGGAGCAGAAGAAGCCGCTAGTGATACGGGACGGGCATGTCTGCCTGGGTGACAGCCTGATACGGAGCTACCGCTTCTGTGAAAACTACTACTTTATGGGCGGCGATAACCTGGACAACTCGAAGGACTCTCGCTATTGGGGGCTGGTGCCGGAACCCTACATCGTGGGTGTTGCCACAAGGGTATGGAAGTCGGTTTCTCCGCAGGACGGTGAGGTGCGCTGGAATAGAATCATGAAGAAGATAGAATGATAGACGGAATGATGAAAGATAACATCAACCAAAGTATTAACTCAAGAGAACTAAAAAAAGAGAATGAACTCCAATTGCAAGTAACGTTCTTTTCTCTCCTCACCAGTTCTCCTTAAAATATAGGAGGATTAATTGGCACAAAGGTAAGAATGAAATATGGATAGGTTTGCCATGTATGGAAACTCTGGATAATTATTGTGTTTATCTGAGTACAACTTCTAATGAGGCGATTGTCCTTCCAGGTGTTTTTGCTCAATGATAATTAAGCTAAAGTATTGAGTCTGTGTTGAATTTATAGAAAAGGAAAGGAAGAAGCTGTTTTAAATTTCTATGAAGAGTCAAAAAACAGCTTCTTTTAATAAATAGGAAAAGATGAAAAACTTTAATTTTTATAAGATGAATGTAAATAGTCATTGGTTGATGCTTTTGGCTGTTATTGTAATTTCGGGTTGTAGTCGTAATCCTATGTGTGGTTTAGAAGGTTTCACTAGCCTTTCTACTTTATCCGTCAAAGATTCGATAGAGCTTGAAAATAAGGATATACTGAATCCTCATCATATTTATTATAAGAATGGATTTCTAATATTCAATAGTATTCGAGGTGAGAGAGAAATTCAATTGCTGAATTTATTGTCCGGTGAAGTGACGGAATACCATGTGATAGGATCGGGAAGAAATGAAATGGCTAACTATCATACTGTGAATACGACAAACAATAATATGTATTTGTTTGCAGATAATTATGCAGGAAAGGTTTATGGAGTCTGTTTGGATTCGCTTAGGTTGAATCCGAATACTGGCTATGAGCTTTTGTACTCTTTGCCTGTTGCCAAAGGAGGTCTTTTTCTTCGATTTATGGACATGCCGAAATATGTAGTAGGAATAGGTCTGCTGCAAAATGGTCGTTTTGGCGTGTTTGAAAAGGATACGGATATTTTTAAGGAACAAATGGAATACCCAGAAAATGAAATGATAAAATCATTGAGCCATCTCCATAAAGGAGCCTTGTTCTCGCGTACATTGATGGCTAGCGATGGTACAGGAAAGCGAATGGTTACTACTTGTTTTGGCCTGATGGATTTTTATTCGTTTTCGGATGACGGAGAATTGACTCAGCTAAAATCCAATCATTATCATTACCCTTTATTTGAAGTGGGAACAAATGGTCCGGCTGTCATCTTTAAGAAGGAGGATAGAGCGGGAATAACCGGAATGTGTGCGGACAAGAATTATGTGTATGGTTTATATTCAGACAAAACAATGGCTGATTATGGGGAAGGAGCATATAATGCACCTTATCTTCTGGTTTGGGACTGGGATGGAAATCCTGTAAAGGCTTATAAACTTCCTGTGGCATTGTATGGTTTTGCTTTGGATGGTAATACTATTTATGGATTGTCGCGTGAGGAATCCCCGAAGGTATACATATTGGATTTAGAATGATAGTTTTTTCCTTGGAAATGTTGCTTGAAAAGATACGTTGGAATAGAGTCATGAAAAAGATAGAATGATGGACGGAACGATGAAAGAAAAGAATGGCATACGGGAGCAATTCACTGAATTGCTGAATGAATACTACAACGGTTCCTTCACTCAAATGGTATGTGAGTACATCCGCCTTTCTGGAATGTCAGCCAAAGAGGTGGAGGAAGTGCTGGAGGAGATGAAGAAAGAAAAAGGTGTATAGTTGGATTTGTTGGGAAAAAATAGTATGTTTGCAAGAGAATATAAAGAATCCGAATATGAGTACTTATCGCAAACGCATTCCGTATGGAATGATGAACTTCGTAGATGTCCGCCGTGACGATTGTTATTATGTGGACAAGACCCGCTTTATTCCTGTGATAGAGCAGGCCAACAAGTTCTTTTTCTATATCCGTCCGCGTCGTTTCGGAAAGAGTCTGACCATTTCGATGCTGAAGCATTATTACGATGTGCTTCAGAAGAATAACTTCGAGGAACTATATGGTGACTTGTATATAGGTAAGCATCCTACACCTGAACGCAATTCATATCTGGTACTTTACTTGAACTTCTCGGTTGTGAATGCTGGCTTGCATAATTATCGGGAGGCACTGGACGCACATTGCAATACGGCATTTTGTCGGTTTTGCGATGTATATGCCAGCTATTTGCCCCAAGGAATGAAAGAAGAGATGAACGGGAAAGACGGGGCTGTAAAACAATTGGATTATTTATATCAGAAGGTAGCTGATGCCAATCAGAAGATTTTCCTTTTTATTGACGAATACGACCATTTCACCAATAAAATTCTTTCTGAACCAGGTTGCTTGAAGGAATATATAGATGAAACACATAGTACGGGCTATTTGCGTACATTCTTCGATACCATTAAAACAGGTACGGATTCTTCCATCAAGCGTTGCTTCGTGACGGGTGTTAGCCCTGTGACGATGGACGATCTTACCAGCGGCTTCAACATCGGTACGAACTATTCCACTTCTCTGGAGTTCAACGAACTGACTGGATTTACGGAAGAAGATGTTCGCGAGATGCTGGATTATTATCGTACTACCTGTGAGTTTCATCACACTACCGATGAACTAATTCAGAAGATGAAACCTTGGTATGACAATTATTGTTTTGCCAAGCAAAGTTATGGTAAGACTACCATGTATAACTCGAATATGGTGCTCTATTTCGTGGATAATTATATCCGTAATGGAGGACTATTGCCCGATAATATGGTGGAAGAAAATATCCGTGTAGATTATAACAAGCTCCGTATGCTTATCCGCAAGGACAAGGAGTTTGCACACGATGCTTCCATCATCCAGACTTTGGTTTCGCAGGGTTACATTACCGGTGAACTGAAAATGG
Organism: Bacteroidaceae bacterium; assembly: GCA_017558175.1. Taxonomy (GTDB): domain Bacteria; phylum Bacteroidota; class Bacteroidia; order Bacteroidales; family Bacteroidaceae; genus Phocaeicola. Next base: position 2,538 of record JAFYWH010000010.1, on the reverse strand, counting down.
GATTCCCTGCTGAGAAGATAGCCAGTCCTGACAATTTTGTGAGTTTGCTCTATTACTTCGGATTGATAACCATAGATGGTATGTGTCGTGGTAAGACTCGATTTGTCATTCCTAACCAAGTGGTGCGTGATCAGATTTTCAGCTATTTGCTCGAAACTTACGATGAAGTGGACTTGAAGTTCAACAGTAGCGAAAAGGGTGATTTGGATTACGACTTGGCGTATGATGGCAAATGGCGTGAGTACTTCCAGTATATAGCCGATTGTCTTTCTACCTATGCTTCGCAACGTGACCGTCAGAAAGGAGAGTCCTTTGTTCATGGCTTTACATTGGCGATGACTGCTCAGAACAAGTTCTATCGTCCTGAATCCGAAAAGGATACACAAGGCGGTTATGCCGACATTTTTCTGCTCCCGATGATAGACATTTGGAAGGACATGCTTCATAGCTACATCATTGAGCTGAAGTATGCCAAGAGCAAGGATAGTGACGAGGTGGTGGCCCGTCTTCGTGAGGAAGCGATTGTACAAGCCAACCGCTATGCCGATACGGAAGTGGTGAAGCGAAACATCGCTACGACTACGCTTCACAAGATTGTGGTAGTGTATCGGGGTATGGATATGGTGGTTTGTGAGGAAGTATAGTGGGATTTCTTTCTTGTCCGCCTCATTTTTACCCTGATAAAACAATCGTTTTTCAAATAAAATCACTTACTTTGTAATACAAAACCTATATAATACTTGAAAAACATGTTAACTCAAATTATCAACGGTAAAATATTTACACCCGAAGGGTGGCTCGAAGATGGTTCGGTCATCATCAGAGACGGCCATATATTGGAAGTAACTAATTGCGACTTGCCTTTGACGGGTGCCAAGCAGGTGGATGCCAGAGGCCGATACATTGTGCCGGGTTATGTATGTATGCATGCTCATGGTGGCGGTGGCCGCGATTTCTCGGAATGTACAGAAGAAGCTTTCCGTACGGCTGTAGCAGCTCATCAGAAGCACGGAGCCATGACCATTTTTCCAACCATTTCCTCTTCTACATACGAAAACATCAAGCAAGGTATTGCCGTTTGCGAAAAGTTGATGGCTGAAAATGACAGCCCGATCATGGGCTTGCACTTGGAAGGTCCGTATCTCAATCCGAAGCGTGCGAGCGATCAGTTCGGCGACAAGTTGGCCTTGCCGGATGCCGAAGCCTATACATCGTTGATAGAATCGACAGGTTGCATCAAGCGTTGGGATGCATCGCCAGAATTGCCGGGTGCATTGGAATTTGCCCGCTATCTGAAGTCGAAGGGAATCGTTGCAACCATCTCGCACACCGAAGCCGAGTATCAGGAAGTGAAGGCTGCTTTTGAAGCCGGCTATACTCACGTGTCGCATTTCTATAACGGTATGCCTGGTTTCCACAAGAACCGCGAATACAAGTACGAAGGTACGGTAGAAAGTGTATACTTGATAGACGACATGACCATCGAACTCATTGCCGATGGAAGACACTTGCCGGATACCATCTTGCGATTGGCTTACAAGGTGAAGGGTGTGGAAAAGACTTGTTTGGTACCTGCTTCGTTGGCTTATGCCGGTATGGATGCCAAAGAGGTGAACGACCCGAAGATCATCATCGAAGACGGTGTATGCAAGAGCCGTGACCAGAAGCAGTTGGTAGGTAGTGTGGCTACCATGGACGTATTGGTGCAGAACATGGTAAAGGCAGAGGTGCCTTTGGAAGATGCACTCCGCATGGCTACAGAAACCCCATCCAAGATTATGGGCGTATACGACAAGAAGGGCTCTTTGGAAAAGGGCAAGGATGCCGATATCTTGATTCTTGACAAGAAGCTCCGTATCCGTAAGGCTTGGAGCAAGGGACAATTGGTTGAAGAAATTTAAGAAAATCTGAATATTGTCTTTTTAGGCACGGATTACACGGATTAACACGGTTTCTGGGTGTGTACACATCCACTTATTCCGTGAAATCCGTGGAATCCGTGCCTAAATTTCTATGATGACACGTCTTCTTTTATTTCATTATTAAAAAGGAAAGTATTACATTTGCATTTTATAGGATAAATTAGGGGAAGTTTATGAACGAACTGATGAAAGAAGATATACGGAAAGCATGCGAGGTGCTGCAGAAAGGTGGCGTAATTCTCTATCCCACAGATACCATTTGGGGAATAGGATGCGATGCTACCAATGCGGAAGCCGTGAAGCGTGTGTATGAAATAAAGAAGCGTGCCGATAGCAAGGCCATGCTGGTATTGGTGGACAATGCCGTGAAGGTGGATTTCTATGTGAACGAACCGTCCGAAGTGGCTTTCGACCTGATAGAATGTGCTACCAAGCCGATGACTATCATTTACGACGATGCCCGTAACTTGGCATCGAACCTCTTGGCCGAAGACGGAAGTGTGGGTATCCGTGTCACTTCCGAAGAATTCTCCAAGCAGCTGTGTTTCCGTTTCCGCAAGGCCATTGTCTCTACATCGGCCAATGTGAGCGGTGAACCTTCGCCAGCGACTTTTGC
>JAFYWH010000087.1 GCA_017558175.1 Bacteroidaceae bacterium | reverse complement strand
TTACTGCTCCTCTTCTCTTTTATATTTCTTTCCTTGCCAAGCATCACGCTCACGCATGCGTTTCTTTACCTTATCTGTAAACTCATGGTTCTTCAAGCCCCAATCGGGTGCAATCAACAACTCTCTGGGAGATTGCGAGATAAAACGCTCCAAAACAATGTCCGGACGCAGATGTTCTACATAATCTAATACCAAATCGATGTATTCATCGGCTGTATACAGATGAAAATCTTCTGGTTGCTTTTCATGCTCCGATGCCATACGAGTGCCTTTTATCAGCTGGAGCTGATGAAGTTTCAAGGTCGTCAGAGGCAGAGAAGACAATAATCCGGCTTGCTTAACCAATGCCTCACGTTCCTCACCTGGCAAACCAAGAATAATATGTGCCCCCACCCGAATGCCACGGGCAGCTGTCTTACGGATAGCTTCTTCGGCCACTTCGAAAGTATGCCCACGGTTGATGCGTTGCAACGTAACATTATCTGTACTTTCCACTCCATACTCCACAATCAGGAAAGTGCGTTTGTTCAGTTCTTCCAAATAATCGAGCAAAGCATCCGGCATACAATCGGGACGAGTTCCAATTACCAATCCAACAACATCGGGAACCGACAATGCCTCTTCGTATTTCCGTTTCAGTTCTTCCAACCCGGCATACGTATTGGTATAAGCCTGGAAATATGCCAAGAACTTCATATCGGGATATTTGCGGGCAAAAAATTGCTTGCCTTCCTCCAATTGTTCGGTCACCGTCTTTTCTGTCTTGCAATAAGCCGGATTGAATGTTTGGTTATTACAATACGTGCATCCGCCATATCCCACCGTTCCATCACGATTGGGACAAGTGAAACCGGCGTTTAAAGAAATCTTCTGCACCTTATGGGGAAAATGTGCCGACAAATAGGCCGAAAGGTCGTTATATCTTACATCCTTAGTCATCTCATTCTTTTTCATAACGCAAAGATAGACAAATCCGAACAAAAGTTCTATCTTTGTCCGCAGTTAAATATTTAAACTCTATCTATTCACATGAAAAAGTTAAGCATACTTATGATGTTATGCCTCTGTGTCCTGATTGGGAACGCACAGAAGGTAACTTTACAGGAGGTGGCCACCAGCGCTTATCGCACTGAAGGCATCTATGGAATCAAGCCGATGCTCGATGGTGAGCATTATACTCAAATCAGCCGTGACGGAAAGAAGATTGTAAAATACTCGTTCAAGACCGGCAAGGAAGTATCTACCATATTCGATGTAGAAACTGCCCGCGACTGCAAGTTGAAGAGATTCGACGACTATATCATGTCGCCAGATGAAAGCAAGATTCTGATTCAGACAGAGACCAAGTCTATTTATCGTCATTCGTTTACAGCGGTATATTATCTTTTCAATGTACGCAACAACACCATCGAACCATTGTCGGATGGCGGTCCACAACAAGTTCCTTTGTTCTCACCAGATGGCAATCAGATTGCCTTCGTACGTGACAACAACCTTTTCTTGGTGAAGCTTCTCTTCGGCAATAGCGAATCGCAAGTAACCACAGATGGCAAGTTCAACGAAGTGTTGAATGGTATTCCTGACTGGGTATACGAGGAAGAATTCGCATTCAGCCGTGCATTCGATTTCAGCGCCGACGGAACCATGCTTGCTTACATCCGTTTCGACGAAAGTCAAGTGCCCATGTATTCATTCCCATGGTATAAAGGTTTGAAGCCTTCGCTCGATGAATATACTGTATATCCGGGCGCTTATGAATACAAGTATCCGATGCCGGGTGTGGACAATTCGAAAGTGACCGTACATACATTCGATATCAAGAGCAAGGTGACTCGCAAGATGGATTTGCCATTGGATGAAGATGGCTACATCCCTCGCATCCAGTTTACAGACAATCCGGACGTATTGGCTATCATGACCTTGAACCGTCACCAAAACCGTTTCGACCTTTATTTCGCTAACCCACGAAGCACCCTCTGCAAGTTGGTGGTTCGCGATGAAGCCGAACAATACATCAAGGAAGAAGCTTACGGAAACATGACTTTCTATCCGGAAAACTTCGTGATGATGAGCGAACGCGATGGTTACAATCACTTGTATCTTTACTCTGCTGGTGGTAACCTTATCAAGCAGATTACCAAGGGTAAGTTCGAAGTGAAAGATTTCCTCGGTTGGGACAAGAAAACCAATACATATTATTATTCCAGCAACGAAGAAAGTCCACTCCGCACCGCTATCTATAAGATTGATGCCAAGGGTCGCAAGACCAAGCTTTCGGCTAAGGAAGGAACCAACCGTGCTATCTTCAGCAAGAGCATGAAGTATTATATCAATACATTCACCAACTTGACCACTCCTCCGGTTATCACCATCAACGACAATACCGGTAAAACCATGACCACTTTGGTTGACAACAAGAGATTAGTGGAAAAAGTATCGAAGCTGAACATGCCAAGCAAGGAATTCTTCACCTTTACAACAAGCGATGGTATGGAATTGAACGGCTGGATGATGAAGCCGGCTAACTTCGATCCGAATAAGAAATATCCGGTCATCATGCACCAATACAGTGGCCCGGGTTCGCAGAAAGTGCTCGACCAATGGAACATCGGTTCTCGTAGCGACGGCGGTATGTTCGAAGCTTATATGGCCGACCATGGTTTCATCTCAGTTTGTGTAGACGGACGCGGAACAGGCGGTCGTGGTGCAGCATTCGAAAAATGTACCTATTTGAATCTTGGCGTGAAAGAAGCTCGTGACCAAGTGGAAACAGCCCTTTATCTCGGCACACTTCCATACGTGGATGCAAAGAACATCGGCATTTGGGGATGGAGTTTCGGAGGATATTGTACATTAATGTCAATGAGTGAAGGAACACCTGTATTCAAGGCCGGTGTAGCCGTAGCTGCTCCTACTGATTGGCGTTTCTATGACACGGTGTATACAGAACGTTTCATGCGCACTCCAAAGGAAAACATGGAAGGATACGAGGCATCATCAGCTATGAACCGTGTGGACAAGCTTCATGGCGAATTGCTCTTGATGCACGGAACTGCCGACGACAACGTACACTTGCGCAATGCATCGGAATATAGCGAAGCGCTCGTACAAGCCGACAAGCAGTTTGATATGCACATCTATACAAACCGTAACCACAGCATCCGTGGCGGAAACACCACTAAGCATTTGCTGACTCGTGTTACAAACTTCTTTATTGAACATTTGAAATAAAATTCTGATGTTCCTGTGAACCTTTCATAGCATCTTCTTGTTACCTTTTTATATTGATAGTAAAAAGATAGAGAAGATACTATGAAAGATTCATTATTTAATCCACCTACTGACAAAATGCCAATCATCCGGATAGCTCCGGTTTGCAATGGCAAGATTTATGTTGTTCCCCGTCATTCATCGGAAAATAAAGACATCCATTGGGATCTCCCCATCGAAGAAAGTGTAGAACACATCTCCTCAAATCCGGAGAAAATAGCTAGTAAGGTGAAAGGGAAATATCATGCCCACATTCAGGCTAAAATGTCTCCACGTTTCAGCGTAAAATACCAATCGCCTTCCCACCAAGGAAGCACCACCTATCTATATATTCTTCCTCTTCAGGAAGAAAGCGACATCCATTTTCACGAAGGAAAGTTCATTGATGCAGAGAACATTGGCGAACAAACAGAAAAGTATAGTCTCCACTTGCAACAAGAAGGAGAATTGCTTGGCATGGCAGCGGAGTTGTGGGGTGATTTCTTAAAACATACTTAATCCACTTAACTCATCTTTAATTAAATTAAGTAAAAACTTCCCACTTCATTATCAGCAGCTCAATCCTTAACCATAATTATTACATAATATTTTATTGTATTTTTTACCAATTCAAAAAAAAAACTTATCTTTGCATCGATTTTGCATAACAACGCAACAAGTTGTTATCAAGAATAAAATGGTAGGTGTCATAGGAATGAGAAAGAAATTCTTTAATTTTTGCCCAATACATTGCCGCTGCATTGGTTTTGTAATTGTCTTAATAATGTCATTAAACACATGGGGACAAACAGAAACCAACAAAGCTATTATAGAACTAACCAACCTAGGGTTTGAAAATATAAGATGTATTGAGACTGAAGAAGAATGTATTTATACTATAGAGAATAATGTATATAAAGCTCAAGGAGTTGGAATCTCAAAAGCTTTAGATATTATTCAGCAACATGGTTTACCAATTAGCAAACGTTGTACAATCATCGTTACTCACTTGGAAATACCAGAGCTTTCTTTAACTTATGAGCCTAACAAGTCCGATACGACAAACATTAAGAGTGCACATGGTTGGGAAGCCAGTTACACAATAGATGATAGTTGGGAAATCATCAAAAACGAGAAAACAAAAAATAGTTCGCGATATAAAGTAGATATTTTGGTATATCCGCAATTATCTTATAAGAACTTGATAATTACGCAGATATACCAAGCTTTATTTACTTTAAATCCTGCTATTGAAGTCTCTTTTTGGCCAGGGATGAAACTGACAGGACAATTGATTGTCCCCATATATAATGATGGGTATAGCATCTTTCAGAACAAAATCCACCCTGGATTTATGACCTTATCGCAACGTTTTAGGTTACCCTACAACATTAAAGGTAAGGCGACCATAGGCTACTTCAATGCAGATAGATATGGAGCAGATTTAATGCTCTTTCGTCCATTCAAAACAGATGAAAGATTTTCCCTAGAAGGAAGGATCGGTTTAGTCGGCATTGGATATTGGGATGGTTTCAAGCTACATTATGATACGGATATGGCTTGGACTTGGGCAATTGGAGCTAATTTTTATTGGCCAAGATACAATACAAATTTCTGCTTGAAAGGAGAACAATATTTAATGGGCGAGAAAGGTGTCAAATTTGAAATGACACGCCATTATCGTTATGCTTCTATCGGGTTTTATGCCATGAAAAGCAAAGAGGCAAACTCAAATGGTGGATTCAGATTTCAAGTGCTTTTGCCGCCATACAAACAAAAAAGACACAAATTCATACCAAGAGTAAGCACGTCATACAACATGGGAATCGCTTACAATGCAGGTAACGAACAATATTATTACAGACAATACAGATCGGAGGCAAATGAGAATATAATGAATAACAATAGTTTTAACCCATATTTTATAAAGACAGAAATTAATAACAATTACTAATTATTTAACAAAAATGAAGAAAACAAATTTCTTGAAAAGCGTTGCAGCAGTTGTTTTGGCTGGCTGCATGTTCACTTCTTGTGAAAAGGAAGACCTTAGCGCTACTTTCCAGGCTGGCCCTGCAGAAGTAACTCTCGATGTTGATGTATTTGATGCATTGTCTGGTTCAGATGTTACTAACAAGGCTACTATTACAGTTAGCAATGCTGAATTTACTGTAAATGGTACAGCTCAGTTCACTACTGGCGTAAAAGCTCAGACTATCACTGTAACTGCAACACTTGGTGAAGGTACAGCTACTGCAGATGTTGCTATCAACGCAACTAAAGTTGGTGGTAAGGCTAACTACAATGTTAAGTTGGTTATTGCCGATGGTTTGAAGTTCACTACAACAGCATTGGGTTCTACTGAAAAGACAGCATACGCTAAGTTCGAAGGTTTGGGTCACGATGCAACTCACACACATGATGGTATCACAGGTTGGTTTACAAATGCAACTGACTACTTCCAACCATACACTGTTAAGTATGAAGTAGTAGAATCTAAATTCACAAACTTCGGCAAATTGGAAGAAACTGCAATTTACAGCAAATTGGACGCTGTATATGCTGAAGCTATCCAAGCAGCTTATGAAAACATTCTTAACACTGAAGCTACAAGCGAAACCGCTACATACGAAAGCAAGGCTTCAGCATGGTCTTATTTCAATGTATATGTAACTGTTACAACTACTAATTACAAGTGGACTGCCGCTACAAAGAACAGCGAAGAAGTTGTTGCAACATTTACTTACGATGCTATCAGCAGCACAGAAGCTGAAAGCGTAGAAATCGCTCACCCAAGCCACGCTGGCCACTATCAACCAGGTCATGGTCATGGTCACGGTCATGGTAACAATTCTAACGCTGGTGGTGGTATCTCTATCGCTGAATAATTTTAGATAAATCAAATTAAGATTATAAATTTTTAAATCATATAGGTATGAAAATTAAATTCTTAGCTTTGTCTGTTATCATGGCTGGTGCATCTATGTTTGCTAATGCACAGGAAACAGAAAACTACTATACTAAGAAAGCTACTGACAACATCTTCATGGGATTCGGTATCGGTGGCATGTCAGTACTCAACGGTGGTCTCAACTCACCAACTTTGAACTTGAACGTTCAGGTAGGTAAGTACATCACTCCGACATGGGGTGTTCGCGCTGAAATCAGCGGTTTGTGGCAGAGCCTCGAAGCACAAGACAATAGCTGGTTCGTAACTGGTCAAAAGAACTACGAAAACTATTGCAAGATGTTCGGTGAATTGAACTTGGACGCTATGTTGAACGTAACTAACTGGTTGGGTGGTTACAACCATAATCGTGCTGTAGATTTCTACTTGTTCGCTGGTCCTACTTTGAACTTGTCTTCAGTAGGTACTGAATTTACAGGTGAAATGACAGGTGATGGTCAAGCACAATTGGCTGAATCTGACGACATGAAGGTTCGTTTCGGTGCAACTGCTGGTTTGGGCTTGGCTTACAACTTGAACAACAAGTGGGCTATTAACTTGGAAGGCCGTTTCGGTGTTACCCCATCAATCTTCGGTGCTGCTAGCGATTGTCGTAAGGCTGAAGCTACAGGTCGTTTGACACTTGGTGCAACATACACTTTCGGTGGCAAGAACTTTGCTAAGGTTTCTGACCGTGTAATCGAAAAGGTAGTTGAAAAGGAAGTTATCAAGGAAGTTCCAGTTGAAGTAATTAAGGAAGTTACTAAGGAAGTATATGCTGGTGCAACTGCTGTATTCTTCAAGATCGGTAAGGCTAAGATTAGCCCAGAAGGTATGGTTAACATCAAGTTGATGGCTAAGGCTATGAAGAACACTCCGAACGCTTCTTACAAGATCGCTGGTTTCGCAGACAAGGCTACAGGTTCTGCTAGCTTCAACCAGACATTGTCTGAAAAGCGTGCTCAGGCTGTTTACGACGCTTTGATTGCTGAAGGTGTAAACGCTAGCCAGCTTGAAAAGGTTGCTATGGGTGGTACAGATCCAATGTTCGAAAAGGCATACTTGAACCGCGTAGTAATTATGGAAGTTAAGTAATCAACTTTACCATATTATATTCTAAAAACCGTATCTAATTAGATACGGTTTTTTTATTGTCATCATATTTGGTTTTTCATCAAGATTCAATATCTTTGTATGAATAAAAATTTAACTATGACTATACAAAACAAAGACAGCATACTAATCTCTTTTCGCATAATTATTGCAATTATATTCCTAGCAAATTATAATACAATAAAAGCGGAAGAGTGCAAACCATATACATCCAATAGCGATTCCACACTCATCGCATATCTGAACGCAAACAACATCCATATCACAAGCCACAATGAGGTAAAGATACTGAAGAGTGGACATGAGAAATTCATCGATTTGTTTCAACAAATAGAAAAGGCCAAGCACCATATCCACTTGGAATACTTTAACTTCCGCAATGACTCCATTGCCAATGCTTTATTCGACATTTTGGAAAGAAAAGCCAAGGAAGGGGTTAAAATCAGAGCCATGTACGATGCATTTGGCAATAGTTCAAACAACCAACCTCTTAAAAAAAGACACATAAAGGCCATACAAGAAAAAGGAATTGAAATCGTGAAGTTCGACCCGATAAGATTTCCTTGGATTAACCATGTATTCCATCGCGACCACCGAAAAATTGTTGTCATAGATGGAGTCATAGGCTATACCGGAGGTATGAACATAGCAGATTACTACATTCACGGATTGCCTAAAATTGGTGAATGGCGAGATATGCATGTAAGGATTGAAGGAGAGGCTGTCAGCCACTTGCAAGACATCTTCTTGACCATGTGGAATGATTGCACCAAACAGAACATCAATGGAGATGAATATTATCCATACAGAGCTAATCCTTCTCTAGCGCCAACACATACCAAGGAGATTGCCATCGTAGATCGTCGTCCTAAAAAGACAAACAAAACCATGCGACGAGTATATGCTCAAGCCATAGAAAGTGCGGAGAACAAAGTCCAAATCATCAACCCTTATTTTACACCGACTAAAATAATAACCAAGGCCATTAAAAACGCTATAAATAAAGGTGTAGACGTAGAAATCATGATTCCAGGCAAATCGGATATCAACTTTACACCCGATGCAGCCTTCTATATAGCCAACAAATTAAGGAAGAAAGGCGCAAACATCTACATCTTCAACGGAGGTTTCCATCACTCCAAAATCATGATGATAGATAGTCTGTATTGCACCGTAGGAAGTACGAATTTGAATAGCCGAAGCCTCCGATACGACTACGAAGTCAATGCTTTCATGTTTGATACGGAAACAACCGGTGAACTTATCTCCATATTCAACGAAGACAAGGAAGATAGCACTCTTCTTACCGCTGAGATATACAAGCAACGTTCCACTTGGAAGAAGTTTGTAGGCTGGTTTGCTCATCTTCTCACACCTTTTTTATAATGATTTTGGTTGATTAAAAATAAAAAACGGAAAGAAAAGAGATTTACTACGATATTTTTCTTATTTTTGCCTTCTATGTAATTTAGCCACATTAGGGGTTACAATAAAATAAGGAATGAGAGTAGTAGATTTAATCAAAAATACAGATAAAACCGCCTTTTCATTTGAGGTTCTTCCTCCATTGAAAGGTACGGGAATTGAAAAGCTTTACAAGGACATAGACACTCTGCAAGAGTTTTGTCCTAAATACATAAACATTACCACTCACAGAAGTGAATATGTATATCACGAGTTGGGTAATGGACTATTCGAACGAGCACGTTTGCGTCGCCGTCCGGGCACTGTGGCCGTAGCGGCAGCTATACATAACAAATACGGCATTACCACCGTTCCACACATTCTTTGTAGTGGTTTCAGTCGCGAAGATACGGAATATGTATTGTTGGACCTTCAGTTTCTGAACATTACAGACTTATTGGTATTAAGAGGCGACAAGGCCAAGCACGAATCTACCTTTACTCCCGAACCTAACGGACCATCGCATGCATTGGAATTGGCTGAGCAAATCAACGATTTCAATCGTGGGGTATTTGTCGATGGTTCTCCGGTGAAAGTAACCAATACACCTTTCAGCTACGGAGTGGCTTGCTATCCTGAAAAGCATGAGGAATCACCCAATATGGAACAGGATATCTATTGGTTGAAGAAGAAAGTAGAAGCTGGAGCTGAATACGCTGTAACACAATTGTTTTACGATAATCGCAAATACTTTGAATTCGTTCAGAAAGTGCGCGAAGCAGGTATCAATATTCCTATTATTCCAGGAATAAAACCGTTGAGAAAGAAATCGCAACTCACGGTCATTCCAAAGACATTCAAGGTAGATATCCCGGATGAACTGGTTCAAGAAGCGCTGAAATGTGAAACAGATGAAGCAACCGAAGCATTGGGTACAGAATGGTGCATCCAGCAATGCAAGGAACTCATCGCCCACGGCGTACCAAGCATACATTTCTATAGTGTAGGCGCAGTAGATAGTATCAAACAAGTAGCTAAAGCAATCTACTGATATGTTCTTCAGAGATATTATAGGACAAGATAAGGCCAAACAACGGCTGATAAATGAAGCACAAGAAGGGAAAATCCCTCATGCACGTTTGTTTTGTGGCCCGGAAGGTACAGGCAAATTGCCATTGGCAATAGCCTATGCCCGATATTTGTCTTGTCTAAATCCTGGTAAAGACGATGCTTGCGGAACATGCCCCAATTGTGTGAAGTACAATCGTTTGGCACATCCAGACTTGCACTTTGTATTCCCCGTTATCAAGAAAAAAGGGAAAGATGCAGTAAGCGATGACTTCATAGCCGAATGGAGAGAACTCTGTTCCAACCAGCCCTATTTCAACATGGACACTTGGCTAAAGGAAATGGGTGCAGAAAACCAACAAGCCCTAATCTACGTAAAAGAAAGCGATGAAATAACCCGAAAGCTGAGTCTGAAGTCAAGCCAAGGTGGAAAGAAAATCATGATTATCTGGTTACCAGAAAAAATGAATGCGGATTGTAGTAACAAGCTACTCAAACTATTGGAAGAACCAGCCGAACAAACCGTATTCCTATTGGTATCAGAAGAACCGGACAAACTATTGCCTACCATCCTGAGCCGTACGCAACGTTTCTTTCTACCTGGGATAGAAGACGAAAAAATAGGAGAAGAACTTAGCAAGCAATTTGGGATAGATAAAAAAGAATCCATTTCAATAGCCCACCGATGCGAAGGTAGTTGGTTAAAAGCATTGGAAGCCATTCATCTGAACGAAGACCGCGAATTGTTTTTTGAACTATTTGTAAGCCTGATGCGATTGGCATACCAACGAAAAATTCGGGAAATGAAACAATGGAGCGAAGCATTGGCTGCTATGGGACGTGAACGACAAAAGTCATTCCTGCACTACGCCCAACGAATGTTACGCGAAAACTTCATCTATAATTTCCGGGATCCAAACCTGAACCGGATGGATGAAACAGAAAAGAACTTTGCTACACGATTTGCCCCTTACATCAACGAAGGGAACGTGATAGACATTATGAATGAAATAAGTGAAGCTCAGAAGCACATAGAGCAGAACGTAAACGCAAGAATGGTATTCTTCGACTTCTCTCTCAAAATGATTGTGCTACTGATACAAAAATAGTTGACTTGAAAGACTAATATGATTATGGAAAAAAAGAACTTCATACAGAAGAACGGAAGCGGCCGGCTTTGTTGCAAAGGCTGCGGACGCCAAGATAAACAGCTGAACACCTTCGACTGGTTAGCTGATATTCCTGTAGACAACGACGGACAAGATATCGTAGAAGTGCAATTCAAAAATACACGAAAAGGATTCTACCGAAACAGCAATAAGTTGAAACTCTGCAAAGGCGACATTGTAGCTGTTGAAGCAAGCCCAGGACACGACATCGGAACAGTTACCCTAACCGGCAGACTGGTTCCTCTCCAAATGAAGAAAGCAAACCTGAAGCCTGATACAGAAATTAAGCGAATATACCGCAAGGCCAAGAATGTGGACATGGAAAAATTCCAGGAAGCAAAGGCACGAGAACATGATACCATGATTCGTTCTCGCCAAATTGCATTGGATTTGGGTTTGGACATGAAAATTGGTGATGTGGAATATCAAGGAGACGGAAACAAGGCCATTTTCTATTACATTGCCGACGAACGTGTGGACTTCCGCCAACTCATTAAAGTTTTGGCAGAAGCATTTCGTGTACGTATCGAAATGAAACAAATCGGTGCCAGACAAGAAGCTGGACGCATTGGCGGTATTGGCCCATGCGGCCGTGAATTATGTTGTGCCACTTGGATGACCAGTTTCGTTTCTGTATCTACAGGGGCTGCTCGCTATCAGGATATCTCCCTTAATCCACAGAAGTTGGCCGGCCAATGTGCTAAACTTAAATGTTGCTTGAACTACGAAGTAGATGTATATGTAGAAGCCCAGAAGCGCCTGCCAAGTAAGGAAATCACGTTGGAAACTACCGAAGGAACATACTATTTCTTCAAGGCAGACATATTGAAAGGCCTCCTTACCTATTCTACCGACAAGAGTTTCTTGGCAAATGCTATAACCATCACTGCACGCAACGCTTTCGATGTTATCAACATGAACAAGCGAGGAGAAAAGCCGGAAAGCTTGACTGATGCCAATCCATCTGAACAAAAGACTTTCGACTTGGTAGAACAAGAAAGCTTGACCCGTTTCGACAAACGTCGTGGAAACAATAAACGAAAGAAAAAGAAACCAGTTGGCCCTACTGCACCAACTAAAGAAACTACAAACAACGCTCCTAACAAAGAAGAACGCAATAAAGAGGAAAGAAATAAAGAAGTAAAGCCACGGAACAAGAACAATCGGAACAGAGATAATGCTCCGAAAGAAAAACGTTCCCCAAACCCAAACGACAAGCCGAATGCAAATGAAAAAGCATAACCCCATCATCGGATGGGGTATCCCCCTTTTGACCATGCTCATTCTAATGGCATCTTGCCATGACGGAACATTATATCATTCTTACCAACCTGTAAATTCTACAGGTTGGGAACAGGATGATACATTATTATATATATGTCCGCAAGCATGGCATGCTTCTTCTTGTCAATTGGAAATAGGCATTCGCCACAAAGATTCCTATAAGTATCGGGATATCTGGCTCACCATTAATACTGATACCATACATCTTTATTTGGCAGACTCTATCGGCAATTGGAAAGGAAACGGCATTGGCGATATTCGACAATGGTCAGCAACCATAAATTTAGAGATGCTTAAACAAGATTCTATCCGTGAGCTACGTATTACGCACATCATGCAAGACAATCCACTAAAAGGCATCGAGCATGTAGGTATCCGGATAAAAGAAATACCTTAACGGATGGTACGGCTTGCATCCATACGCAAGAATACGAAGAGCAAAATCGTGAATCCCCATAACGAAGAACCTCCATAACTGAAAAAAGGAAGAGGAATCCCAATTACAGGTGTAAGCCCTAATACCATTCCGATATTGATAAATAAATGGAAAAAGAAAATACTTAATACACAATACCCATACACCCGTACAAAACGAGAAGACTGACGTTCCGCCAAAGCAATCAGACGCAAAATCAATGTCATAAAAAGGAACAATACGATTGCTGCTCCCAAGAAACCTTGCTCCTCACCCACCGTACAAAAGATAAAGTCTGTATCCTGTTCCGGTACATACTTCAATTTAGTCTGTGTTCCATTCAAAAATCCTTTTCCCAACAAGCCACCCGATCCAATTGCAATCTTACTTTGGTTCACATTATAACCAGCTCCTGCCAAGTCCTCCTTCATGCCAAGCAAGACCTCAATACGGCTTCGCTGATGCGGTTGAAGGACTTCCTCAAATACATAATCAGCAGAATAAAGGAAACCCACAGAACCTATAGCAAACAACGCAACATAGAAATAAGTCATCACTCGTTCACGCACAGAAAGGCAAATCAAGTAAACAACCAATCCTAATGATTCCGCATACAAGAAATACACCACATTAAAAGGTATAACAAATATCGAGAAAAGTAAAGCCAATAAAATACTTCCCCCATGGTATAACACAATCTCCCAAACGGCATTCTTTCTTTCACAATAGGCATTTACCAACAGAGCCGACAGAATCGTTATCAGAGTTAGTACCGCAAACTCCCCGATAGGCGTAAATTCATCAGGCATCAAATCGTGTCCAAAACGGATTCCGACCACAAAATATATCACGGCACTGATACCTGCAAACAAGATTGAGCCTGGCATTCCTTCTCTATACAACATCAAAAAGAAGGCCAGATAAACCAAAGCCGATCCCGTTTCCTGCTGACGAATAATGAGCAACATCGGAAGGAAAATCAACATAAAAACAGGTGCTGACACTTTCAGTCTTCCCATAACAAACTCATGAGTACTTAGGAACTTCGCCAATACCAATGCAGTAGCAAACTTAGCAAACTCAGCCGGCTGAATACTGACAGAACCGAATTTTAGCCAAGAATAAGATCCCTTAGTATCTTCAGCTAAAAAGGGTGTGACAAAAAGAAGCACCATCATCAGCGCATAAAAGATATATGCAAACCAATCATAGATCTTATCTTCCAACATCAGAATAATGAACCCCAAGAAAAAAGCTCCACCAATCCAAATCAGCTGCTTACCCGAGTTCGTATCGAAGCCGAATAGATTCATTTCACCATAATCATAGCAAGCTCCACAAATACTTACCCAACCCAACGCAACCAAAGCCAAGTAAATGACAATGGTTACCCAGTCTACCGATTTTATCAAACTATCGTTCGTGTACGCCATAATCTATTCGTCTCATTTGAATGTCATTCGCTTTCACTTCACTCTGAGGAGAGAGTTCACCATTCAGGTATTTCTCCATAATCAATGCCCCGATAGGTACCCCATAAGTTGCACCCCATCCACCATTTTCCACATAAACAGCCACAGCAATCTTGGGGTCATTCATCGGCGCAAAGCCCATAAATGCCGAGTGGTCTTTGCCTTTATTCTGAGCCGTACCAGTCTTTCCACAAACATCAAGTCCCGGAAGATTTGCAGCACGACAAGTACCACCCGTTACAGCAGCTCTCATCCCTTGCACCACCGTCTCGTAATGCTCGGCACTAACTTTTGTATATCGTTTGGTTGAATATAGAGAATCTAAAGCCTCATCCTCCACTTCCTTCACGACATGAGGGGTTATAAAGTAACCTCTATTAGCTATCGTTGCACCAAGATTAGCAATCTGCAAAGGAGTAGCTGTCACTTCCCCCTGTCCGATGGCAATAGAAATAATGGTCAATCCATTCCAAGAGCCATTATAGTTCTTGTCATAATACTTGTCGTTAGGAATCATACCTCTCTTTTCGCCCGGCAAGTCTACACCCAACGGATAACCGAAACCCATAGACACCATATAATCACGCCATGTAGACATCGCTTTCTGTACAGAGCCATATTTCTTCTTAGCACCAATCATATGGTAAAGTCCCCAACAGAAGTAACTATTACACGAGGTAGCTATGGCCGGAACCAATGGAATAGGCGCCGGATGAGCGTGACAACCTACACGAAGCCCTGAATGTACAAATCCCCCATAACATGGATACGGAGTGTTTGCCGTAATAATTCCCTCTTCCAAAAAAGTCAATCCTTGTGTTGTCTTGAAAGTGGAACCTGGAGGGAATTGTCCCATAATAGTACGATTCAACAAAGGTTTCCACGAATCACGAGCCAATTCAAAATGATTCTTACCACGCTGGCGACCTACCATCAAACGAGGATCAAAAGTTGGAGCCGATGCCATGCAAAGAATTTCTCCAGTAGAAGGCTCAATGGCTACCACACTACCAATCTTTCCTTCCAACAATCGCTCTGCCAACTGTTGCAATTCAATATCAATACCTAAGGTCAAGTTCTTTCCTGGGATAGGCGTTTTATCCAAAGCACCATCCATGTATCTGCCTTGAATACGGCCACGAGCATCACGAAGCAAGATTTCTACACCTTTCTCGCCACGCAACTGCTTTTCATAAGCACGCTCTACACCTTGCTTACCGATAAAGTCGCCTCGAACATAATAATCATCCGCTTCAATATCCTTTTTGGACACTTCCGCTATATCGCCCAAGACATGAGCTGCCGAGTTATAATTGTATTGACGAATGGTTCTTCGCTGTATGTAGAAGCCCGGAAACTTGAAGAGCTTTTCCTGAAACACACCACATTCTTCTGCAGAAAGCTGAGTCATGAACACCTGATGTGTATACGATGAATAACCAGGATTGGCTTTCTTATCCTTAATTTCACGGATGCGTCGCACAAAATAATCCGGAGTAATTCCTAAGGTTCGACAAAAATCCAATGTATCCAAGTCTACCACTTCTCTCATGACCATGGTTACATCGTATGCCGGCTGATTGTACACCAACAATTTTCCATTGCGGTCGTACATCACACCACGGCTTGGGTATTGAGTTTTGTTCAAGAAAGCATTGCTATCCGCATTCTTCTTGTAGTCCTCGCTCATAATCTGTAGCGTGAACAAGCGAATGAGATAAACAAGCACAACCAGAACTACTGCTCCCCCCAATACATATTTGCGCTTCTCCAGGTTATAATCTCTTTTCACCCCTTCTTCCTCCCTAAAGATTCCATGCAAAGGATACAAAGCATGGTAGACAACACACTAGTTAAAATCTTACCAATCAACACCAACGGATTGAAGAATGAAAATGTATCAATCAGCAACAAGATGGTACAGAACAAAGAAGTAGTCAACAAGGAATAACGGAAAAAGGATGAAAATCCCAAAGCTTTCACACTTGGGCGGAATCCTTCGTCCATATCACGAAGCGTAATCAAACGAATCAACGGAGCACGGAAAAATGCCAAACAAGTGGCT
This sequence comes from Bacteroidaceae bacterium, assembly GCA_017558175.1. GTDB lineage: Bacteria > Bacteroidota > Bacteroidia > Bacteroidales > Bacteroidaceae > Phocaeicola. Next base: position 25,037 of record JAFYWH010000087.1, on the reverse strand, counting down.
GCAGCTGCATTCATGCCCGGTGTATTGCTGAACATATCTACAGTCAAACCTAAGGCAAAGGCCCACAACATCAAGTTATTTCGGCTGACCCTCGAATTGAACTTCAAGATAAAGTATATGTAGAAAAAAGGAGTGGCATATCCTCCGATATGCATCTGATTGAGGACAAGCGCCTGAAACAGCACCAACCCTATAAACCACTCCATGCGGTGAATTATCTTAATCATTTCTTACCCCCTTTTAGTTGTTTTTCCAAATTCTTCAGTTCTTCCTGCTCCTTTCGTGCGATGACACGAACATCGTTCAATCGAGCAAAATCGGTGAACAGCTTGACTTTAATCAAATAAGACAAGCCATCGTGGCTATCGGCAATATCTTCTACCGTTCCTACAGGAATGCCTCCAGGAAAGACTGCACTATGCCCACTGGTTACAATTGTGTCTCCCAAAGAGAATAATGAGTGTCTTGGCATATCCTTCACCGTAGCATATTGGGAAGAGCCACCATCCCACTTCAGGAAGCCGAAATAATCACTACGCTGTATCTTGCAACTGATGCTGCTCTTTGAATTCAAAATAGGGATAACAATTGAGTAATTGGCCGAAGTGAGGTAGACAATCCCTACCACTCCATTGCCGTCTATCACTCCCATCTCGCTACGGATGCCATCGTTTTCCCCCTTGTTGATAGTGATATAATTATCTGCATGAGTCAGACTATTATTGATGACCTTGGCCTGATAGATATCATACTCCTTCAGTACATCTTTCTTCATCTGCTCGATGGCGGAAGAATCTGCTGTCAGTTCAGTCAATTTCTCACGAAGGCGTTCCATCTGCAATTCCAGTTCCACATTCTTCTTCACCAAATCGTTATTGATATCTTTCAAATGGAAATAACCGGTCACCTGATTGGCTGTTTCATAAGCCCATCCGGCCAACCGATTGGAAGAAGTAAAATAAGCACTTCCCTGGTAATGATTGAATTGGAACAACAAGGCAAAGCTTATCACCTCCAACAAGATGAAAAGGAACCAATAGTTGTACTTCAAAAAGAAATTCAGCAGATTTCTCATCAAGAGCTGTTTTTATGTTGTTTATAGATATAAAAGCAATGTCATTCAGAGGATGTAATGTAGACGAATCTCCCATTAATCCTCTGAATGACAAATAAGGCTATTTTTTATCTCATCAAGAACGAGAAGCGATCTACGTTCTTCAGAGCGATACCTGTACCCTTTGCTACGCTAAGAAGCGGTTCTTCGGCAATGTGGAAAGGAATGTTGATCTTGTCGGTCAATCGCTTGTCCAAGCCACGGAGCATAGCACCACCACCAGCCAAGTAGATACCATTCTTCACGATATCGGCATAAAGTTCAGGAGGCGTATTTTCGAGCGCGCTGAGGATAGCTGTTTCAATCTTGGCAATGCTCTTTTCCAAACAATGAGCAATTTCCTGATAGTTTACAGGCACTTCCATCGGGAGAGCTGTGATGCGGTTCGGACCACAAACGATATAGTCTTCCGGAGCATCATCGCCCAAGTCTGTCAAAGCAGCACCTACGGCAATCTTGATACGTTCGGCCATACGTTCACCCACTCTTACATTGTGCTGACGATACATATATTCCTGAATATCAGCAGTCAAATCATCGCCAGCAATACGAATCGAGTTGTTCGACACGATACCGCCCAACGAAATAACCGCAATTTCAGTAGAACCACCACCTATATCGACAATCATGTTGCCTTCCGGTGCTTCCACATCGATACCGATACCGATAGCAGCTGCCATTGGTTCGAAAATCAAGTAGACATCACGTCCACCGGCATGTTCTGCACTATCACGAACGGCACGGAGCTCCACTTCGGTACTGCCCGAAGGAACACCGATAACCATACGCAATGACGGAGTAAAGAAACGGTTTCCGATGTTTACCTTCTTGATCAAGCCACGCATCATCTGTTCGCAAGCGTTGAAGTCGGCAATCACACCGTCACGCAAAGGGCGGACGGTGCGAATATTCGGATTTTCCTTTTCGTACATCATCTTGGCACGTTCACCCACGGCAATCATCTTGTCCGTTCTACGGTCAAGAGCCACCACCGACGGTTCGTCTACCACGATGTTTCCGTTATTCAGAATGATGGTATTGGCAGTGCCAAGGTCCATCGCAATTTCTTGTGTAAATGAAAACAATCCCATTCTACCTATTCTATACCTATATTATATATTAATGCTTGAAGTGACGGATACCAGTTGTAACCATGGCTACACCATGTTCGTTACAGTATTGGAAAGTCAAATCGTCTCTTACTGAACCACCCGGCTGGATAACTGCCTTGATACCTTCCTTGTCTGCAATTTCCACACAGTCTGGGAATGGGAAGAAAGCGTCGCTGGCCATTACTGCACCATTCAAGTCGAAGTTGAATGACTTAGCTTTTTCGATAGCCTGCTTCAATGCGTCTACACGGCTTGTCTGACCAACACCGCTTGCAATGAGCTGCTTGCCACGAGCCAAAACGATAGCGTTACTCTTGCTGTTCTTCACAATCTTGTTGGCAAAGAGCATGTCTTCAATTTCCTGAGCTGTAGGAGCCTTTTCTGTAACTTGCTTCAAGTCAGCTTCTGTTTCGATGCTCAAGTCCTTTTCCTGAACCAATACACCGTTCAAAGCCGAACGATACTGCATCTTTGGCAACTTCACCTCCTTGCGAACCAAGATGATGCGGTTCTTCTTTGTTGTAAGAATCTGCAATGCTTCTACATCGTAATCTGGAGCGATAATTACTTCGAAGAACAAGTTGTTGATTTCTTCTGCAGTTTCCTTGTCTACCACTGCATTAGTAATCAATACACCACCGAAAGCCGATACTGGGTCACCTGCCAATGCATCCTTCCATGCTTCAATCAAAGTAGGACGAGAAGCGAGACCACAAGCGTTATTGTGCTTCAAGATAGCGAAAGTAATATCTTCGAACTCATCAATCAAGTCAACTGCTGCATTGATGTCGAGCAAGTTGTTGTAAGAGATTTCCTTACCGTGGATCTGGTCGAACATTGCATTGAGGTCGCCATAGAAATAACCCTTCTGATGTGGGTTTTCACCATAACGGAGCTGCTTGCCATTTTCCAATGCACAACGGAATGCAGAACCTTCTTCACCATCGAAGTAGTTGAAGATAGCCGAATCGTAGTGAGAAGAAACGCCGAACGCTTCCTTAGCGAACCACTTACGTTCTGCCAATGTAGTTTCAGCACCATGTTCCATCAACATGTCGTAGAATGGCTTGTACTGAGCTTGGCTAGCGATGATAACTACATCCTTGAAATTCTTGGCAGCTGCACGGATCAAAGAGATACCACCTATGTCAATCTTTTCGATGATAGCTTGTTCTTCGGCACCGCTTGCTACAGTTGCTTCAAACGGATAGAGGTCAACGATTACCAAGTCGATTTCTGGAATTTCGTACTGAGCAATCTGCTGGATATCTTGTTCGAGTTCTCTACGGCAAAGGATACCGCCGAAAACCTTCGGATGCAATGTCTTTACACGTCCACCTAAGATAGAAGGATAAGAAGTCAAGTCTTCTACAGCTTGGCAAGGATAACCCAATGATTCAATAAACTGTCTTGTACCACCTGTCGACAAGAACTGTACACCCTCTTCATGAAGTTTGGTAATGATTTCATCCAAACCTTCCTTGTGATAAACCGACACCAACGCGGTTTTAATTCTTCTAACTTCTGACATTTTCTTATATTTAAAGATTTTAAAGCGCAAAGTTACGAATTTCCCACCATATAATAATAACAAAAAAACAAAATATTACTTCTTGGTTATTTTTAACACTAAAAAGAGACTTGTTATCAGAAGAAAGAAGTTATCTTTGTAAAAAATTCAACCTTAAATTCATAAAGATAATGGCAGATTTAACCCCTATCATCAAGAATTTCCCGGAAGTGGGAGAAGTACAAGAAATCAAGGCCCTCACATCAGGCCTGATCAACCAGACTTATTTGGTGAAAACCGCCGATGAAAACGAGCCGAATTACGTTCTTCAACGCATCAACAACAACATTTTCTGCGATGTAGACATGCTTCAGCACAACATCGAAGTGGTAACCAGCCATATCCGCCAAAAGCTCGTTGCTGCCAACGAAGACGACATCGAACGCAAGGTGCTCCGCTTCATCCCGGCTACTGACGGAAAGACTTACTATAAGGACGAAACTGGCTACTGGCGTGTTTCTGTATTCATCCCTGAGTCGCAGACTTTGGAAGCCGTTACTCCGGAATCTTCTTACTTGGCAGGCTTGAAGTTCGGTGAATTCCAGGCAATGTTGGCCGATGTGCCTGAACAGTTGGGCGAAATCATCCCGAAATTCCACAACATGGAGTTCCGCTTGCAACAGCTCCGCGAAGCCGTAGCCGAAAACAAGGCTGGCCGTTTGGCAGAAGTTCAAGATATTGTAGATGCCATCGAAAAGGATGCTGAAAAGATGTGTAGCGCCGAACAGCTTCACCGCGAAGGCAAGCTTCCAAAACGTATCTGTCACTGCGACACCAAGGTGAGCAACATGATGTTCGATATGGGAGGTAAGGTCTTGTGTGTCATCGACCTCGATACTATCATGCCAAGCTTTATCTTCTCTGATTTCGGTGACTTCCTCCGCTCGGCTGCTAATACCGGTAAGGAAGACGAAGTAGACTTGAACAACGTTCAGTTCAACATGGAAATCTTCAAGGCATTTGCCAAGGGTTACATCGAATCGGCTCGCGTATTCTTGACTCCGCTCGAAATCGAGATGTTGCCATACGCAGCTCAGCTGTTCCCATACATGCAGGCAGTCCGTTTCTTGGCCGACTACATCAATGGTGACACTTACTATCAGACTAAGTATGCAGACCATAACCTCGTGCGCACCAAGGCTCAGTATAAGCTCTACCAAGAGGCTTGCAACTGCGAACCAGCCATGAAGGAATACATCGCAGGCTTGATGTAATAACCAAACATAAGAAGTTCGATGGAATGGCGTTTTTAGCCCATTTCATCGAACTTCTTCATTACACCTACCTTCCTTACCTCCCCATAAAAAGCCCGGCATATCCCTTTATTTATCGCCTTCACGTTTTCTTAAATCCCCCTTGACGTTTCATCCCAAACCTCGAGACGTATCCCTCCAAAGCTGGCGTTGTAACATTGTAACACTGTAACACCGACACGTGTGCGAGAGGGTCAATCATAAAATAGTAATATAATATAATAATTATTGTATATTTATTCATCCCTATACTATATGTAACAACAGAGGCATGGATGTTACGTTGTTACATTGTTACAAATCCATCTACCAGCATTTCAAAGGAAAGACAAAGGGGATATCTGTAACCATGTAACATTGTAACAAGGTAACAGAGTAACAAACAGCATATAAAATAGGCTGACCTTGAATCCAAAGTCAGCCTAATTATCAATCAGCCAAATGTTTATCGTTTAGGGATATCCACAAACTTTTCGCTCTTACCCTTCAAGTGTTCAGAGAAGTAGTCAACCAAACGCCAGTAGAAGTATTCGTTCATGTCACCGAATGCATGACGCTGCTGAGGAAGCATCAACATATCGAAGCGCTTACCGGCACGAATCAAAGCATCAACTACACGCATGGTGTTACCCGGGTGTACATTGTTGTCGATATCACCGTGGATCAACAACAAGTGACCCTTCAAGTTCTTGGCAATCTGCGGATTAGTAGCAATCTTGTATACGAATGTAGTATCACCCTTTTCGCTTACCTGTTCCTTCACACCATGGTGTGTTTCACTCCACCAACGGTTATAGATGTTGTTGTCATGGTTACCAGCGCAAGATACAGCAGCCTTGAAGAAGTCAGGATACTGGCACATAGCAGCAGTACTCATGAAACCACCACCCGAGTGGCCATGGATACCTACCTTGTCGATGTCGATGAACGAGTGACGGTTAGCCAACTGTTCGATAGCATACTTGTGGTCGGCCAACGGATAGTCGCGCATGTTGCCATAACCCCAGTTGTGATACCACTTCGAACGGCTTGGGTGACCACCACGCTGACCTACAGAGATCACGATGAAGCCAGCCTGAGCCAAACGGTCTGTACGAGGGCTCATGCGAGTAAACGGATAGTAAACAGCTTCTACCTGTGGACCTGGGTATACATAGTCTACAATCGGGTAAACCTTAGTAGAGTCGAAATTGTAAGGCTTGTACATTACACCATAGAGGTCAGTCACGCCATCAGCAGCCTTCACGGTGAAGAGTTCAGGGAACTTATAGCCATTAGCGAAGAGCTGAGAGAAGTCACTTTCTTCCAAGTCCATCACCTTATTGCCTTGGTTATCAAGCACTACAGCAGTAGGGATAGTGTTTACTCGTGAATAGTTGTCTACCACGAAGCGAGCATCATCGTCCACTTCTGTCTGGTGGAAGAAGTCACCCTTAGTAATCTGCTTCAAGCCTGATCCATCGAGGTTTACACGATAGAGGTGTTCGTAGTATGGGTTTTCACCCTTGTTCTTGCCATTAGCCACGAAATAGATCACGCGTGCCTTTTCGTCTACCTTCAAGACATCTTCCACGTGCCATGCACCCTTAGTGATGCGGTTCTTCAAGTTACCCTTGTCATCATATAAATAAAGGTGTGCCCAACCGTCGCGTTCGCTCCATTGGATGAGTTCCTTACCACCGTTCAATGCCTTCAATGGGCGAGTTTCCTGATAAGTATTCATACGTTCCTTGATAACCGGTACGATAGAGTCCTGACCGATGGTGTAAGAACATACATCGATGCGGTACAAGTCGCGGCTGCTACGAGTCAAGAAGAAGCGGTTGTTGTCACCTTGCCAGATAGACACACGTTCTTCCATATCGCGTTGCTTCTGTTCCATCGGCTTGCTTTGGAGGCTGATAGTCTGGTCCTTCCAAGCAGCAGTCTTGATTTCCTTGCGGGTATTGTTCTGCATGTCGAAGAGGTAAGTATGCACCACCGGAGCTTCCTTTTCGCCCGGCATCTGATACTTGTAAGTTTCGAGTGTAGGACGTGGCTGAGCCATCACATTGATTACCCAAAGAGGCTTCACGGCACGATTATCCGAAACAGTCATCACAAAGTGACGAGAGTCTGGCGACCACAAGCCATAAACACCACGACGCTTACCATTGCAGATAGTATCGGTGTTCAAGACATTGCGAGGAATACCATAACCGAAGTCTTCTTGGCCATCGGTAGTCAACTGGATTTCCACGATAGTAGAGTCCTTTTCATTCTTCTTCGCCTTCAAGTAGTCTTCGTAGCTCATCTTGTAAAGGTTCATATCCTTGGCATAAACCACAGTCTTCTTGTCCGGAGAGATAGAACCCCACATCAAGCGCTTCGGATCTTCTTCCTTGTCCTTCAAGTGAGTGAGCTTGCGAGTAGGGTAATCGTAAGAGAAGTAGAACACTTCCTTCTTTGCCTTGCCCTTACCTTTCTTTTCATCCTTCTTAGGCTTGGTATCGCGAGTAGAAACCACTTCGAAAGTGAATGTGCGGCCATCTTCCTTCGCCTTCAAGTTCTTGATAGGCAACTGATGTGCTTCGAACGGATCTTGCACGATTTCAGTCAACTGAGAAGCCATCTCTTCACGGTCGAAAAGAAGAGTCTTGGTGCGGGTTGTAGGGTTTACCACATACCAGAAAGTACCTTCGCTGGTCTTGTACTCATACCAGAAGTTGTTGCCTTGTTGGAACCAGTGTGGGTCAACGGTTGTTGAGAACAACATGGTCTTCAGCTTGTCCTGAGTAAATTTCTCTGCCTGCAAGTATTCAGGCAATCTTTCTTGTGCCTTCATGGTAGCAGTCCCCATCAAACCAACTACCGCCAAGGCCATCATTAATGTTTTTTTCATGATTTTTGTTTTTATTGTTTTTCTTTGGCGGCAAATGTACTATTTTTTCGCTATCCACCCAAAAGGTTTAGAAGCAATGTGTAATAAAAAAGCCCACCCTTCTTGCAAAAGGCGGACTTCTCCGTTTAGTTTTTGTGTCTCTATCGTCAATTCAAGTATAATCTTTCCAATAGTTGATCGGCCCAAAGATGCTCAGCAGTAATCCATTCTGCATCCTCATCCGTATGCGGTTGCTGATATAATGCATCCAGTTGCGCTTGATATTTCTTTATCATATCCACGGCATTGATGGTCATATTCTCCCGAAGCATCAGCAAGATACGCATCTTGGTAATGTTCACATCTTCCACCTCCGACACCATATCTGCCTTATCCAAATACAACAGGCACTCTGCATTGCTTTCCGAGGTATTGGTTTGCTTCATCATTCCTCTTGCCACCATCAAGAAATCGTCTGCACAAGCCAAATTGTTATCGATATTCTTCATAGCCAACAGACGGGCATTCCGATATTTTTTATGGTAATCCTGCATAGATGCTTCGAAGCTGACTACACCTCTCATCTTCACCAAGAAATCACGGTCTACCAATTGGAGGTCCGGTTTCGGCATACCTTTCAAGCGCTCCTCCAATGTGCCATAGGCTCCATACTTAGACAATGTACTGACATCATTTTCACGTAGATAGTAATCGTTCAGCTTATGTAAAGCCGATGCCAAAGCATCTTTTGACTCTCCCATGCACTCCATATAAGAAATAGCCACCTTATCTGCTTCAGTCTCCAATTTAGGCGCATAGTCCAAACCCATTCGTCGGGCAATGTTCAAATTCACCAACGACTGAACAACATCATTTGTAGCAAACAACAAGCCTGGTTGATAAAAATCATATCGTTCATACAAAGTACGCTCGGTTGCAGCCACAACTCCATCAATCACACTTCCCCAAAAAGCAGCCCTATTGGCACGAGTGATATTCTGCTGGATAGTGACCAAAGCGTGGTCAAGCATATAGTGAGACATTTCACGAAGCATCAACGCCTTCATTTCCTGTTCGGTATCCAAAGCTGCCAACATCCCTGTAGATATCAATAGAACACCATTGCCAAGCATCATGATGTCTGGCGCTTCCGATTTCAACAATCGAACAACCGGAACACCTATTTCACGTTCCAAAATCCGCTTGTCTGGCATCATGTCTAGTAAAAGACATTGCAAATAGTCCTCAATGGCCGCATCGTTGTAAAACAGATTGTTCTTCTTCAATTCAGACAAATATTGTTCTGCTTCCAAACGTTGTTCTTGGCGTAACGAGGCATACTTATCTTTTTTAAATGCATCCGGATATTTTTTCATGAGAAGCATAGCCCAAAAGGCATTCTTATCCTTGGGTTCAGCCGTAAAATATGTACCCAATTCATCCAAAGGGATATAAAATTGGTGCGTTCCAAACAATACAACCTGATACTTGTCCTCATTCTTGGCCGGATTTTTCAGTTTCGTAACAAACTGCAATGTACAAGGTGTTCCTTCTTCGAAAAAAGAATTTTCTCTCCAAACATAATCGGACTTGATATTACCCGCAATACCCAAGTTTTCAGTAAGCGGTTTTTGCGCCATCAGCGTGCTACAAGCCATACATAAAAGTCCCAATGCTACCCATGTTCTTTTCATAATCCATTCTTTTATTATTTGGTTGCAAATTTAAGGGAGGGAAATTCCCCAATCAAGGGAAAATCCCTATTCTTCGGTAGGGATTTCCCTATTTCTGCCAAATACAAGCATCCAACAGTCGTCGATAGATAGGATTTTCCTTGAGAATCTCCGCCACTCCCATCACAATCATCCGTTTCCGGGCACGAGTCAAGGCCACATTGAGCTTGCGGTCTATCTGTACCCCATTTTCTTCTGTCAAGTTAGGCAAGAACTTCAGCTGATAACGATGGTTTACACAGAACGAATAGATGATGACATCGCGCTCGCTTCCTTGATAACGCTCCACCGTATCGACAGAGATATCAAGCAAAGCAGGAATACCCTTGGCTTGCAACTCCTTACGAATCAAGGCTATCTGACTTCGATAAGGCGTCACCACTCCCAATGTACGATTGGCATCGAAGGTATCGGGCGATTCCTTCCATACCCGTTCTGCCCAATCGGCCACCATTCGGGCTTCATATCGATTGGTCTTGCCCGACAAACCATCCGCATCCCTTTGCGAAGGAATGAAGACGACCGGAGTAGAAATTTCCTCCAACTGATGAGGCAAGCCAACGGCCTCCAACCGTCCGGCATAGAAAGCCTGATTAGGGAAAGAGGCCACCGCCGGATGCATTCTGCCTTGTCGACATAGCATATCCAACGCCAAAGAATCGCCTTCCGACAAATGGAAACGATACAGACGCTCGAACAAGGAGTCCTTGAGATTGAGCAGACCTATCTGACGCAATCTTTCATCGAACACTTCAGACTCTTCCTTGCTTTGGAGCACCACGGCCGGAAGCTGTTTATGGTCACCAATCAAGATGAACTTACCCACCGAATCCTTTCCATCGGAAGCCTTGGCCGACAAGAGCCACAACAATTGAGGTTCGAGAATCTGGGTCGCCTCATCCACAATGGCAACATCGAAGCGTTTCAGCTTAAACAATTCGGTCTTTGAAGAAAGGGATGCAACCGTTCCTACATAAACCCGGCAATCCGACAAACGTTGGCGGACCTCTCTTCGGTTTCGACAAGGAGCCAACACGTTTTCCACCAAGCGATCCCGATAACGCTCATCGCAAGAAAGCTCGCTCCCGATGCGGATATAATCGACTTGCGGAGCAATGGCACTCAAGGAAGAGCAAATCTCATCCACTGCCCGATTGGTATAGGCCAACAACAGAATCTGAGTTTCCGGTTGGGCATAGAACTTCTCTACCATCCGTCGGAGCGCTCTTGATGTCTTTCCGGTTCCCGGAGGGCCTACCAACAAGAAATAATCCTTAGCTGCTACGGCTTTAGTGGCTACACGTTCAAAATCATCGATGAAATGGGCGTTTTTTGCCAACTGCTCCTCATCGAAAGACGCTTTTCTTCTTCCAAGCAACAAGTCTCTTCGTTCCTGATTGGCATTCATGAAGGCCGAGAGTCCCAAGTACATGCTTCGGAAAGTGGCATCCATATAGTCATGCTCCATCGCATAAAGACTTTCGGATGGGAAGATAGAAAGGTTACGTTGCGAAGCTCGCAAACGAATACAGACTTCCGTAGCCGATAGCCATTCTATATTACCCTTGATGACCAGCTTATTCGTTACATTATCCTCTGCTCGATTGCGTTCATAGAGCACCACCACATCACCAGGGCGGAAGTTCGGCAAGAAAGGTTCATCGTACTCAGGAATCTGTAAAGTAATGGTCGCCTTGTGAGGCAATGAAGCCTGATTGTTGATGATACGCAAATCGTAAAGGATTTCCCCGGCCTCTCTTTTCTCATCCAACGTACTGAGCCACAAGGTAGAAGCACCGGTCTTGCTTTCGCTTTCCACATCGCCCGACTTGGAAGTATAGAGCTCCTTCGTGATGAAATTATAAAGGATATACAAATAGGTCTTCTCCAAATCATCCAACGAATTCAGTTGTTTCTGAAAACGGCTGATGCTTGGAGCCAAGAACCGTTCCCACAATGGGCCTTGCATTTTCTTCTCATTCAAAGTCACCGGATTGATTTGTGCCAACAGTTGTGCCACATACGAGGGATGATTATGCATCTGTGTGCCATATTCCGAAGCCACAATCCGATTTCGCAAGGCAATGATTCGGCGGACTTGCGCCCAAGATGCCCTTGCCGGATATAGCAACGGATAGCGGGTATACAATAAATAAGGATGCTGATTGCGTCGGTCTACGCCCATACTAAACTCAAGCACAGCCATATAGAGAAGCATCTGCACCCGGTTATTCTCCTTCGGTTCTTTCTTGCCCTTGATGGAAAACTCGTCCGCTTTGCCCGACTTCATTTCAATGAAACTACTCATGTCGCGTTGCATATAGTCGAGTCGACCTTGAATCCCTAACGCCTCACAAATATAAGAAGGCTCCAATACGGCATCCGATTTATCGAGTTTATAACCTGGATCGTTGAAAGTTTCTGTTACCGTCTGGCGGATATGTTCGAAATGCATTCTACAATCATCAAAGAACATCGGACCATTCTTTGCATCATCCAGTTCCTCGCAAGCAGCCAGTTCAATGGGATATTGCCGGAAAGCCTTCTTCATGCAAGTCATGTAGTCAGGTTCTTCCTCTTTGGCAAAGATCCACTCATCCAAGAAAAGATTGGCTATGTTACCCAACAATAAAGGTCGGGCATTGTCTATCGGCACCAATCGGCTCATCAGATAGTTGGCCGGATGACTACCATAATCCCGATAACATTCCGCCAACGAACTGATATCTATCAAATAATCTGGTTCCAATACAATGAAGGAAGGGGTATAAGTTCCGTCTTCATTGAGCTTCACATCTAGCAAGTTCAGTTGGGCATGTCTCCAAAAATCGGATATTCCTTCGGTAAATTCATCATTCACGCCCAACAGATTGTATCTCACCTTCCAGTAATCATCCGATACTTCATCGACAGGATGAACATAAAGGAATTCATCATCGGCATAATCAAAGCAAACACGAATTCGACGAACAAGAGCATTTTTCTCCCTTTTCATCGAAGACTTCCATTGCTTCTTGGGCAAGATTTCATCCAATTCTTTAGGAATAGCCGTATACAGGATTACCGAATAAGCCTCAGCTACCGAACGGACATCCCGAAGGAATTCTTCTGCTATCGGTTCCTTGCGACGATTCATTACATCGTTGGAAGTCAAGCGGAAAGTATGCAAAGCATTCATCTGCTCCCTATCCAAAGAGAACTGATTTCCCAAATAGTTGATGCGAGCAGCCAAATCGGTCGCTTGCAGGGCCACATTCTGCATCTGTTCACGAGCAATCCGTTCGAAAGAATCGCGCAACAAACGATAACGATGGCGCAAAGGGCGCTCCACATCCTTGCAAAGCGCCCATAAATTTAAATAGATTTCCCTTACTTCTTCCTTCATGCAAGCCTGATGGTTCAATCTTGAAAATAAACTCGCTTCACGCGGTTGGACACACTCGTCAATATTTCGTAAGGAATGGTTCCAAGCACATCCGCAAGAATGGTTACGGGCAAGTCATCGCCAAAAACAATGACCTTATCGCCTTCCTTGCAATCAATGTCCGTCACATCAATCATGCAGACATCCATGCAGATGTTGCCCACATAAGGTGCCTTCTTGCCATTCACCAAACAATAGGCATTTCCATTACCCAACCGACGGTTCAAGCCATCGGCATAACCAATTGGGATAGCAGCGATGCGGGAATCGCGTTCCAATCGGCCTTTCCGGCTGTACCCCACCGAATCTTCTTTAGGCACATCCCGGATCTGTAGAATGGTGGTTTTCAACGTACTGACATTGGAGAGCATCTCGTTGGTAAAAGGATTTACTCCATAAAGGCCCAAGCCCAAGCGAACCATATCGAATTGGGCACCCGGATAGCGTTCAATTCCGGCCGTATTGCAGATGTGACGCAAGATTTTATGCGGGAAAGCCTCTTGCAACTCCTCCGAAGCACGTTCGAAGATTTCTATCTGCTTGCGAGTGAAGGTATCGAACTGCGTACTATCACTTCCCACCAGATGAGAGAATACCGAACGAGGAATCACGGATGTTTGTCGCTTCAAGCGGGAAATCAATTCCGGAATGTCTTGCGGAGCGAATCCCAATCGATGCATGCCGGTATCCAACTTGATATGGATAGGGAAGTTAGTTACCCCTTCTTTTTCAGCTGCTTTGATGAGTTCATTCAACAAATGGAAGTTATATACCTCCGGTTCAAGCTTATACTCGAACATGGTCTTGAAAGCGGTCAGTTCCGGATTCATAATGATGATAGAGCTGGTGATGCCGGCTTTTCGCAAATCGGAGCCTTCATCGGCCACGGCCACGGCCAGATAATCCACCCGATGGTCTTGCAAGGTCTTGGCCACTTCGTAAGAACCGGCTCCGTATGCCGATGCCTTCACCATACATACCATCTTGGTCTCCGGTTTGAGCTTGCCACGATAGTAATTCAAGTTATCCACCAAGGCATTCAAGTTGATTTCGAGAATAGTTTCATGCACCTTCAGTTCCAATGCATCGGATATTTCATCGAAATGGAAACTTCGCGAACCTTTCACCAATACCACTTCGTTTCGAAGGCTCGACAACACATCGGATGCCAAAAGTTCTTCCGTGGTGTGGAAGAAGTATTTCTCCATCTCGAAACGGGAAGCCGAAGAACGGATCTCCTCCCCTACACCAATAATCTTATCGACACCACGACTCTGCACCAACTCGGCCACCTGACGGTAAAGCAACTTCGAGGCTTGACCTGTTTCCAACATGTCCGAAAGGATCAGTGTTCGCTTTCTACCCTTGTCTTCCGAACGACGTGCCATGAAATCAAGGGCGATATCGAGCGAAGCCAAGTCCGAATTGTAGCTATCGTTGATGAGCACACATCCGTTCTTGCCCTCCTTTACCTCCAGACGCATAGCGATGGACTCCAAATGCGCCATTCGTTCGGTAATCTTTTCGGGAGGAAGCATCATATAAAGGGCCACCGCTAAGCAATGAAGCGAGTTTTCCACCGATGCATCGTCGATGAAAGGAATGGTATACACATTCGGCATGCCCAAATAGCGATAGCTGATGGTGGTAGAATGATCGTTTTTCTGCACACCTTCTATATATAGAGGACGTTCGGGATCTTTTCGCGACCAAGCAATTTCACGGGCACCGAACAAACATTTCGCTACACAACTGCTAATCAATTCGTTATCACCATCGTATATCACCACATCGCAATCCTTGAACAAGGTCAGCTTCTCCATACACTTGTCTGGAAGCGAATAGAAATTTTCCTGATGCGCCCCACCGATGTTTGTCAGAATCCCGATGGTAGGACGGATAATGCTTTGCAAGGCTTCCATTTCTTCCATTTCGGAAATTCCGGCCTCGAAGATACCCAATTCCGTACGCTCGTTCATCAGCCATACCGAAAGAGGAACCCCAATCTGAGAGTTGTAGCTACGAGGCGAACGGGTGATAATATGCTCAGGACTAAGCAATTGATAAAGCCATTCTTTAACGATGGTCTTTCCATTACTACCCGTAATGCCGATGACCGGCACATCGAATTGCAAACGATATTTCTCCACCAATCGTTGCAATCCCTTCAACGGATTGGGCAATTGAAGGAAATTGGCATCGGCATAGTTGTCCAAATCTTGAGGCAAATCGCTTACCACAAAATTTCGGACACCCCGTTCATAAAGTTCATGAATGTATTTATGCCCGTCGTTCCGCTTCGTCTTAAGAGCGAAGAAGAGAGTTTCTTCGGCAAAACACAACGAACGGCTATCTGTCAAAATCCAATCGATTTCCGCTTCTCGCGTTCCTACACGATTGGCATTCAATATATTTGTTACACTTTCAATCGAGATTCGCATATTTCTATTTCTTTTTGCACCTCTAAGTACGGCAATTTTTCTTTAAGTCGAACAATCTTTAACACAATTTGGGACAAAAACTTCCGATAGCCTTCAGACTCCGGAGCAAAGGGCTTGTGGGCAATGCCCCTCCGTATCTCCTCCCATTCCTTCATCACGCCACGTGTTTCATCGGAGAAATAACACTTCGAGAAGCACTCCCAAATGTATTCGATGGCCATGGGCGACGGATGGAGCATATCATCGGCATAAAACCGATAGTCTCGAAGTTCGTCCATCATGATTTCGTAAGACGGAAAATAGTAGCAATCCGGACAAGTTCGGCACAATTCATCGGCTGCCAAGAGCAAAGTTGCCTTGCTCAGCTGATTGCCATGCATCCCGTCCTTGGCATGACGGATGGGGCTCACGGTGATGAGCACCTTCAGCTTGGGATTGGCTTCCCGGCACTTTTTTAAAACGCTTAGGCATTCTTCCACAAACGCCTTGACGTTTTGCCTCAAACGTCTAAACGTTTTGTCCGGCTGCTTGTGGCAATTGCCTACCACCTCTCCGCTTTCCTGATGAATGTACACAAAGGCCGTTCCCCAAGTCATCACGAGCCAATCGGCCTCCTTCAACTCGTCGGCAGCCTTCATCAAGCGGGAATTGATCTTTTCCAAACATTCCTCCGGCCGGGAAGCCGAGAAGTCGCTATGATGCATCCAGCTATGCCAAAGGCCATGCGAAGGAAACAAATCGTCCTCCGTATACACCCTTCTGTCGAGAATCTGATTCAAGGCTTTACAGATGGACAAAGGGTTATATAAAATCCCAAAGGGATTCACATCGCACCGGAATTTATTCCCTTGCAACAGATTTCCGATATTTTCGGCAAAACAAGACCCAAAGAACATCAAACGGTCCGAATGATGGATTTCCGTCTGCTTTTCCGGCAATTCCACTTGCGTACTGAAATTCATTTCTACTCCTAATCACTAAAATTTAGCGACAAAAATAAGCATAATACATATAAAAGCACTATTTTTGCATAACATTTATCATCAATAAGAGGAATGGAAACAGATAATTCATATAAAT
Source organism: Bacteroidaceae bacterium (assembly GCA_017558175.1). GTDB lineage: Bacteria > Bacteroidota > Bacteroidia > Bacteroidales > Bacteroidaceae > Phocaeicola. The sequence goes on along the minus strand of JAFYWH010000087.1, from coordinate 8,450 downwards.
TGCTTCAAAGCATTGACACACCAGAGGACTTGCGCAAGCTGAAAGCCGAGCAATTGCCCGAAGTATGTAAGGAGCTTAGGCAAAAGATCATCGATGAACTATCGTGCAACCCCGGTCACTTTGCATCAAGCCTTGGCGTGGTGGAACTGACCGTGGCCTTACATTATATATTCAACACCCCGTACGACCGCATCGTTTGGGATGTTGGACACCAAGCCTATGGCCATAAGATTCTGACTGGCCGTAGAGACGCTTTCCATACTAACCGAAAGTTGAACGGCATCCGTCCCTTCCCTTCTCCTAAGGAAAGCGAATACGATACCTTTACTTGCGGACACGCTTCGAACTCCATCTCCGCGGCATTGGGGATGGCCGTAGCAGCCAAGCAAAAAGGGGAAGACGACCGTCAGGTAGTGGCCGTCATCGGCGATGGTTCGATGAGCGGAGGTTTGGCATTCGAGGGCTTGAACAATGCCTCCTCAACGCCGAACAATCTTCTTATCATCCTGAACGACAACAACATGGCCATCGACCGCAGTGTAGGTGGCATGAAGCAATATTTGCTGAACTTGCAAACTTCGGAAAGCTACAACCGCTTCCGTTTCAAGATATCATGCCTACTGAACAAGTGGGGCATCTTGAACGAAAGTCGTCGGAAGAGCCTCATCCGCTTCAGCAACAGCTTGAAATCCATGCTTGCCCAACAACAGAACGTGTTCGAAGGCATGAACATCCGTTACTTCGGTCCTTTCGACGGGAACGATGTTAAGGGATTGACCAAAGTCCTGAAAGACATCAAGAACATGCAAGGACCTAAACTCCTTCATATCCATACCACTAAGGGCAAGGGCTTCGAACCGGCCGAAAAGTCAGCCACCATTTGGCATGCTCCCGGCAAGTTCGACAAGGAAACCGGCGAACGCATCGTAGCCGATACCGAAGGTATGCCTCCACTCTATCAAGAAGTTTTCGGTCACACACTCTTGGAATTGGCCAAGCAGAACGACAAGATAGTAGGCGTTACACCCGCCATGCCATCGGGTTGTTCCATGAATATATTAATGAAGGCGATGCCGGACAGAGGATTCGATGTAGGTATTGCCGAAGGACATGCCGTAACCTTCTCAGGCGGTATGGCCAAAGATGGCTTGATACCCTTCTGCAACATCTACTCCTCGTTCATGCAACGTGCATACGACAACATCATACACGACGTGGCCCTCCACAAGCAGAACGTGGTATTCTGTCTCGACCGTGCCGGATTGGTAGGCGAAGACGGACCGACCCATCACGGAGCCTTCGACTTGGCATACCTCCGTTCCATCCCTAACCTCACGATTGCTTCGCCAATGAACGAGCATGAGTTGCGGAAGCTGATGTATACGGCCCAATTGCCAAACCAAGGTCCATTCGCCATCCGTTACCCAAGAGGACGAGGCGTGTTGGTAGATTGGGAATGTCCATTCGAAGAAATCCAGGTAGGCAAAGGCCGAAAGTTGAAGGATGGCAAGGACATTGCCGTATTGACCATTGGCCCTATCGGCAACGAAGCCATCGAAGCCATTGCATCTGCCGAAGCCAAGACAGGCAAGAGCATTGCCCATTACGACCTCCGTTTCTTGAAGCCATTGGATGAAGAAATCCTCGATGAAATCGGGCAAAATTTCAAATCCATCGTTACTATCGAGGATGGTGTATTGAAAGGTGGTATGGGAAGTGCCGTATTGGAATACATGGCCGACCATGGATATACACCAAGCGTCAAGCGCATTGGTATACCCGACCGTTTCGTTCAACACGGAACGCCGGCAGAGCTATATCAAATCTGTGGCATGGACGCAACAAGTATAGAGAACGTATTGTTGTCATTCTAAAATACAACGGTTATGAAAATCATTATCGGAGGAGCAGGAGCCGTAGGCACCCATTTGGCGGAACTATTGTCCAGCGAGAAGCAGGACATCATCCTCATGGACGAAGACAAGGACAAGCTTAGCGCTATGGATTCCAACTTCGACCTGATGACCGTATGCGCCTCGCCTACTTCCATCATGGCCTTGAAGAATGCCGGGGTAAGCGATGCCGACTTGTTCATTGCGGTTACACCCGAAGAAAGCCGGAACATGACGGCTTGCATGATTGCAACCAACTTGGGCGCCAAGAAAACCGTAGCACGAATCGACAACTACGAATACCTCTTGCCTAAGCACAAGGAGTTCTTCGCCAAGCTTGGTGTACACTCCCTCATCTACCCTGAAATGCTGGCCGCCAGAGACATCGTAGATGCCATCAAGATGAGCTGGATTCACCAATGGTGGGAATTCTATAGCGGAGCACTGATACTTATCGGAGCCAAAATGAAGGAAACGGCTCAGATTCTCAACGTTCCCCTTTTCGAGTTGGGTTCACGCAACATCCCTTTCCATATCGTAGCCATCAAGCGTGGAAATGAAACCATCATTCCTCGAGGCGACGACATGATCAAGCTGAACGATATCGTGTATTTCACCACCACTCGGAAATACATACCTTACATCCAAAAGATTTCCGGAAAGGAGCATTATCCGGAAGTCCGCAATGTGATGATTATGGGCGGAAGCCGTATTGCTGTCCGCGCCTCTCAATATATTCCCGACTCCATGCAGGTAAAAATCATTGAGCGCGACATAAACCGTTGCCATCGACTTGCCGACTTGGTAGACGATAAAGTTATGATTATCAATGGAGACGGACGCGATTTAGCCTTACTTGCCGAAGAAGGTCTAAAGGACACAGACGCCTTTATCGCACTCACCGGCAACTCCGAAACCAACATCTTGGCTTGCTTGGCAGCCAAGCGCATGGGAGTGACCAAGACCGTGGCCGAGGTCGAGAATATCGACTACATCAGTATGGCCGAAAGTTTGGATATCGGTACCGTTATCAACAAGAAGATGATTGCCGCCAGCCACATCTATCAGATGATGCTGGATGCCGATGTGGCCAATGTGAAATGCCTCACCTTTGCCAATGCCGATGTGGCAGAGTTCAAGGTGAAGGAAGGTTCACGCATCACACAGAAGCCTATCAAGGAGATGGGTTTACCGAAAGGCATCACCATCGGTGGCCTCATCCGCAATGGCGAAGGTATGCTTGTAACTGGTAACACCATGATTCAACCGGGAGACCACGTGGTGGTATTCTGCTTGGAAATGATGATCAAGAAAGCCGAAAAGTTCTTCAACTGATGATAAATTGGAAGATGATATACAAGATTATGGGGTTCCTGCTTTTCATCGAAGCAGGATTCCTTAGTTTGTGTACGGCCCTCTCTTTCTTTTATGACGGAGCGGACTTGCCGGCATTTATCATCTCCACCTTGATAACCATTGCGGTAGGTATCCCCTTGTCTTATGCAGGGAAGCAAGCCGAACGCAAGCTCAGCAGAAAAGATGGCTATGTAGTAGTTACATTTGCCTGGATTCTTTTTTCCCTGTTCGGTATGTTGCCTTATTACATCAGTGGTTACATACCCAATTTAACCAATGCCTTTTTCGAGACCATGTCGGGCTTTACCACTACGGGAGCCAGCATTTTGGACGATATAGAGTCACTCCCCCACGGATTGCTCTTTTGGCGAAGCATGACCCAATGGATTGGCGGGATGGGAATCGTCATCTTCACCATTGCCGTACTACCGATTTTCGGAGTGGGTGGTATTCAGCTCTTTGCAGCCGAAGCTACAGGTCCCAAGTTCGACAAAATCACTCCTCGCATCGATGTTACCGCCAAGTGGATCTGGACTATTTATTTAGGACTAACCATGGCCGAAACCATTCTGCTTATGGCTGGCGACATGCCATTTTTCGATAGCGTATGTCATGCCATGACCACTACAGCTACCGGTGGTTTCTCTACCAAACAAGCAAGTATAGCGGCTTTCAACTCGCCATACATCGAATATGTCATCACATCATTCATGTTCCTTTCGGGCATCAACTTCTCCTTATTGTATTTGTTGTTCCTGAAAGGCAGTTTCAAACGGGTTTTCAGCGACACAGAAATACGTTGGTATGTTAATACCATCTTGCTTTTTACAATCATCATCACCATCGGATTGCTCCTCACTTCCACCATGGACATTGAAGAAGCATTCCGAAAGGCCTCTTTCTTGGTGATTTCCCTACAGACTACCTGCGGTTTCATTACCGCCGACTATATGCAATGGGCTCCTCCCCTCTGGATGCTGACAACCATCATCACCTATTGTGGTGCTTGTGCCGGTTCCACCTCGGGTGGCATCAAGTGTATCCGTTCCGTTATCATGGCACGTATTGCCAAGAACGAGTTCCGACAGATTCTCCATCCCAATGCCGTACTACCGGTGCGAGTTAACGGATTGAGCGTATCTGCCACCACCAAGAGTACCGTACTTGCCTTCTTTGTGGTCTTTGTTTTGTTAGTATTTATCGGTTGGTTCACCATGATGATTATCGGATTGGACTTCGACGACGCTTATAGTGTAGTCATTTCCAGTTTGGCCAATGTAGGTCCGGGTATCGGTATGTGTGGCCCCGCCTTCTCTTGGGATGCCCTTCCGGATGCCGCCAAGTGGTTGAGTACCATATATATGCTCATCGGCCGATTGGAACTCTTCACCGTATTGTTGCTCCTTAGCCCTACTTTCTGGAAGAAACGATAAGATTTCCCCAAACTCCTTACACCCGTGCCACCAGCCACACAATCCAATGTAGTTCAACACTTTGCGGGTTGCACGACTCCTGCAACACCTCCTTTTCCCTGCCATCCGCAAGTCTTTTCGGTCTTTTTAAAAAACGCCCTGACGTTTTGAGTAAAACGCCTAAGCGTTTTGTTCCAAATGTCAGGGCGTTTTCAAAATGGCACGAAACAAAGACGGTTGCAGGAGTCGTGCCACCCATTTCACACTGAACCACAACACATTACCCTCCGATGGCACGGGTGGCACCACTTTAGCGGAAATCCGTAGGAATATTACTTATTTTTGCCTATCTTTATCATTTGAGCCTCATATCAAAGAAATGAAGGACTAATATTTTATTCAGCGATTAAAACAATAGGGAAATCCCTACTAAAAAATAGGGATTTCCCTATTGATTGGGTAAATTTCTCTATCTATCTTTGTGAAAAGATAACCTTGTAAATATTAACACTATGAAAACCAGATTGCTTCTTTGGGCTCTTTTGGGTGCATTGACCGCTTCGGCACAACTTCCGACCGATTTCCGTTCAGAACAGATTTACCTGAACTTAGAGAAACATGCATACCTCCCCGGAGATACCATATCTCTTGAAGGGCAAGTAACCTGTATAGCGAGTGAACGTTTTCTTCCTCATAGCAATTACCTATACATAGAATGTTTCAATGAAAAAGACTCAGTCTTGCTGAGACAAAAAATTTCCTGCAAAGAAAGAGGTTACTTCAGTACACACCTACCAACCGATTATCTATGGCCGGCAGGTGTATATTACCTTCGTGCCTATACCAAACTGATGCGCAACTTCTCATCCGAAAGTTTCGCCCAACAGCCTTTCTTGCTTGGGAAAGAATTTCCTAAGAAAGAGGAACGAGTGTATGAAGCAAAATGCGTTATCGCTCCTTCTGGCGGGAAGTTGGTTTCCGGCCATCCCCAAACGGCAACCGTATGGCTGACCGATGATTGCACTTTCCCTATCCGCTCTGAACTGCTGTTAAAGAATGAAAAGGGAGATACCATCTCCATGGTACACACATCTGAATCTGGTATGGCCCTGCTTCGTTTCATTCCAAAACCGGATGTCCGATACCATTTGGAAGGGAACATTGACGGGAACAACTACCGTTTCCCATTACCAGAGATTACAAACGATACTAAAATACAAGGGAACCTGAATGGCAAACGCCTGAATTATCAAGTACTGAATGGTGACGATGACATCAGTAAGTACATGTTGTACACATTCGACCGTCAAAACGGACTGACACGAACAAATATACTTAAAGCAAACGGTATCTTGATGCTGGAACAAACGCCAGAAGTTCTGACGTTATTCTTGACCGACAAGGACAATCAGGTGCTTTCACAATACACGGTTGCCGGAAAACAGGAAAGAGAGAATACGCTACAAGCGTCCGACAAGATAACGATAAACGAAAGCATCCGCTTTGAAATACCTTCGTTGCCCGAAGGAGCTAAAGTAATGACACGCATCGTGGCTGAAAACGACCTTCTCTCCACTTCGGCAGAGATGGCATTGAAGTATATGGCCGACTATACCTCGCCATTGCCTTTCCCCAGCCATCTTTACGCCTCCGATCAAACTACACTCAACAACGACTTGCAGGCATGGCTATCTACCGCAAGTTTCCATCGTTTCGATTTGAAGGATGCGATTGCCAAGGACACGGCATTATACACTTATCTGCCAGAAGAAGTGATGAGTTTCAGCGGAAAAATTGAGAAAAAGAGCAGACGCCCCTTAAAAGGTGGCCAACTAGTAGCCTATCATACTGTCAACGATTTTGTTTACGATGTCCCACTAACTAGCGACTCTGCACGCTTCCGCATGGCCGTGGATGACTTTATGGAAGGAGAGGAATTCTTCCTACAAGCCATTACTGCCAAAGAAAAGCCTGATTTCGCCAGCTACCATATAGATGACGAAACCTTTCCTGCATTGGTAAACAACAGACGCTTCCGCCTTCCGTTATCACGCTATACCTATACCGAAGTTACGATAGGCAATGATTTCGAACTGCAATACACCACAGGCAAAGACAAAGTGCGAAACTATACATTACCTAATGTTACCGTCAAAGCGCGCCTGAAAACTGAAGAGCCAAAACCAACTCATGAATTCTACAGTGTGAATTATGCCGACCGGGAAGAAATAGAAGAAAAGGGATACCTCACACTATACCATATATTAAAGAGCATGCCAGGTCTCTATATTACATACGACCCAACTACAAACTACGGAGTGGATTCACCGAAAACCGATGGCAATGCAAAGAATGAATCTAAATATAAAATCGTAAGCAATAGAGGAGTTAGCGCTACCCAAAGTAGCATTCCAATTATTATAGACACCACCCGTTTTACTAGCGCAGATTATGAGTATTTACTTAATATGCCTGCCTTTGAAATAGAGTCCGTACAGGTTCTTAAAGCATGGCAAGCATTAGCATATACTTATGGTGCTTTGGATGGAGCCATCCTTGTAAAAACACGTTCTTACAAGGAAAGACCTCCTCTCCCATCAAAAGGAGCGATGTATAGCCCAATGGGATTATCCCCATTATCCTATCCATTCAAAGAATATGCCTCTGAACCATGGAAAGCAGAAAAAGTGGGTCGCTACCGTTTGTTGGTGGATGTAATAACAGAGTCAGGCGTACAATCTTACGAAAAGGCTTTTGAGGTAGTACCTTGAATGTAACAAGCGAATGAGAAGAGCCAGAAAGCGACCCTGGAAGTCCTAAAATCGTCCCCAAAAGTATCTGCAAGGAATCGATACCATGGGTATCCTCTACCAGATAAGCGGCAATGTGAACGAACAGCTGAACGAGAAGAGATAGAGAAATATCGATATTTTCACTTCTATTCCGTTGTTTATCGGGCACAATCTCTACATATTAAAAATAAATGGCTACCTTTGCAGTTTCAAAAGGAAAAAGGTGTTAAGGTTGGTTATTTATATAAGTGCGATGCTCCTGATGTTTCTTGCTACTACTACGGCAAACCAACAGGAGAATACGACATGGCAAGAGGCTATGCCGCATGAGTATGTAGCACATTGTACCCTCATACAACAAGAAAACACCGAGCGGACTATTGACCACTTATACATCGAACATCTCATTATTCCGGCTTACGTCACAGGTGAAGTTCCGGGATATCATCCGCATCATTCCAAGCCCAAATGCCTGCACCATGCCGATCGTTCCAAGTGGCATGACACACATACAGCCTTTATAAACGGACTTTTACACCATCGCTCCACCATTCATCTACATGCAATAGATTACTACATCTATACGCTGGAGCATATTCTCATTTAGCCTTCATATTATGCTGATTTTGTGACCAATAAACAACCTCGTTTATTGGCAGAACTTGTTTTGTATAATCATAAATATTTAATTATATGTACTTTACACTTCTAGTTGTCGTTATCTTGACGGCAATTGCACTTGTAGCTGTTGCGTTAGGTATTGCCAACGCTATCTCGCCACGTTCTTTCAACCCACAGAAGGGTGAAGCCTATGAATGTGGTATCCCTACCCGCGGGAAGTCATGGATGCAGTTCAAGGTAGGTTACTACCTCTTTGCCATCCTGTTCTTGATGTTCGACGTGGAAACCGTCTTCCTCTTCCCATGGGCAGTTGTGGTTCAGGACTTAGGTGTCTATGGCCTGGTAAGCATCATCTTCTTTTTAATCATCTTGGTATT
>JAFYWH010000086.1 GCA_017558175.1 Bacteroidaceae bacterium | reverse complement strand
CCGAAGTTGCTCGAACGCTTGGGCGTAGAAAAGGTAGAAGGTCTTTACTGCGAACCGACAGGAGATTTCCAACATAACCCGGAACCGCTTGAAAAGAACCTTGGCGACATCATGGGCTTGATGGCTAAGGGTGGTTACGATGTGGCATTCGTGGTTGACCCGGACGTAGACCGCTTGGCAATGATTTGCGAAGACGGCAAGATGTACGGCGAAGAATATACCTTGGTAACTGTGGCTGACTATGTATTGAAGCACACTCCAGGTAACACCGTATCTAACTTGAGCTCTACTCGTGCTCTCCGCGATGTAACCCGCAAGTATGGTTGCGAATACAATGCTTCGGCTGTAGGTGAAGTGAATGTGGTAGCGAAGATCCGTGCGACTAACGCTGTAATCGGTGGTGAAGGTAATGGTGGTGTCATCTATCCGGAAAGCCACTGCGGTCGCGACGCTCTCGTAGGTATCGCCTTGTTCTTGAGCCACTTGGCACACGAAGGCAAGACTGTAAGCGAGCTCCGCGCTACTTATCCTCCTTACTTCATTGCAAAGAACCGCATCGACTTGACTCCGGAAACCGACGTGGATGCTATCCTCGCCAAGGTGAAGGAAATGTACAAGGACGAAGAAGTGAACGACATCGACGGTGTGAAGATTGACTTCCCTGACAAGTGGGTTCACCTCCGCAAGAGTAATACTGAACCGATTATCCGTGTATACTCGGAAGCTTCGACAATGGAGGCTGCTGACGAAATCGGTCAGAAGATTATGGATGTAGTCTATAGCTTGGCTAAGTAATTCCAGACATGATAAAACAAAAAGTGGATGCGTTTAATTACACATCCACTTTTTTTATTTTTTGTTTCCTCTATAATCCGCCACAATGGCTTCTGCTATCCACTTGGCCAATGCTTGCCGGTTGTTCTCCAACACAAGGCGTTGCTGGTCGCGACTATTACGGATATTTCCCAATTCCAAATAAACCCCTGCCGGTTGCGTATTGCGAAGCACATACAGGTTACGCTCGCTCACGGTTCCCTTGAATCCACGCCCCGGCTGATGCTTCTTGTATTTAGCTGCCAACGTACTCTTCATCCGGTCTGCCAAGCGCTTGCCTTGCTTGCTGCCCGGTGCATGATAGAAATAGACATCCGTCTGCTTGCTCTGGCTGCGGCTATCGATATGCACGAAAATGGCACGCTTGTAGTTCGACTTGTCCTTCTGATAAAGCTGGTCAATCTTCTGCGAACGCTGCTTCAATCGGGCCACCTGATCCAAAGGAATGGACTTGCCCATGCAGGTCTCGTTCTTGCTGTTCTTCAGAATCTTCTCGTTACGGATACCATCCTTCTTGTCCTGAATGATGAAATGCACCTTGGCACCACGCATCATCAGTTCGCGACCGAGGCGAAGAACAATGTCGTACGCATACTCGTCCTCGTGAAGCTTATGGTCCAGATAGGAACCGATGGCACCCGGATCAGGACCACCATGTCCGCCCACCAAATAGAAACAAGCTCCGGAAAGTTCGTTGGACACAATCGGATAGGTAGCCATTGCCTTTCCGAACAATGGCTCCTTGCCCGACGCTTTCTTATTTTGTGCCGATAACGGAAGCAAAAAGATAAGGAGCGAAAATGCAGCTATCAATAGTTTCTTCATCGGCATCCGCTTATTCAGCCAACATTTCGTCTATCTTCTTGCACAACGAAGCAAACTCTTCTTCGTTGTAAAGGCGAGTAAGCATCACAATCTTACCAGTCTTGTCTACCAACACGTTACGAGTGATACCTGCCTTGCGCTCAGCATACTTGGCGAAGTGGTCTGCACCCGGGTCGAGTGCCAACGGATAAGTTACGCCTGTCTTTTCAGCAAATGCCTTTACGGTTTCAATCGGCTCGTCGCGGTCGATACCCAAGAGAGCGAAATTAGGATTTTCCTTGTGCTTCTGCCAGATGTCGCTTTCAATGAAAGGCATTTCTTTGCGACATACACCACACCAACTTGCTGTGAACTGAAGCATTACCACCTTACCACGGAGTTCAGAGAGTTTCACCTTCTGTCCGTCGGTCAATTCAAGTTCCATTTCCGGAGCGATATCGCCTACTCGTACGATGTAACCTACCGAGTCAGGAGCATGTGTACCTGCTTCTACAATAACCGGTTCGTTTACCACTGCTGTTTCTGCATTCTTCTTGCCTCCAGTGCCACAAGAAGCCAAAGCCGCCATCATTACGGCCATTGTCATTAACTTTTTCATTATATCTGCTTTTACAATTACTTCTTAGGCACAAAGATAGAGAAAATCCGCTTAAAATGAGGTACTTTACAAAAACTTTCGTACTTTTGTTCCCAAATTGAGTTAAAGTTTCAACAAATGAACGTATTAGAACTAAGTGAACAGGAAATTATCAGACGCAACAGTCTGAACGAGCTCCGCGCTATGGGTATCGACCCATATCCAGCGGCAGAGTATGTAACGAATGCATTTTCTACTGACATAAAAGCAGAATTCAAAGACGAAGACGAACCACGCAAGGTATCTATCGCCGGACGTATCATGAGCCGCCGTGTGATGGGTAAGGCATCTTTCGTGGAATTGCAGGACTCTAAGGGCCGTATCCAGGTGTACATCACCCGCGATGACATCTGCCCGGAAGAGAACAAGGATATGTACAACGTGGTGTTCAAGCGCCTCTTGGACTTGGGCGACATCATCGGTATCGAAGGTTTCGTATTCCGCACACAGATGGGCGAAATCTCTGTACACGCTCAGAAGCTTACCGTACTTTCGAAGTCATTGCGTCCGCTCCCTATCGTGAAGTACAAGGACGGTGTGGCTTACGACAAGTTCGAAGACCCTGAATTGCGCTACCGCCAACGCTACGTGGACCTCATCGTAAACGATGGCGTGAAGGAAACATTCTTGAAGCGTACAACTATCATCAAGACTATGCGTGCCGTAATGGACGAAGCTGGCTATACTGAAGTGGAAACTCCTATCCTCCAGTCTATCGCCGGTGGTGCAAGCGCACGTCCGTTCATCACTCACCACAACTCTTTGGATATCGACCTCTACATGCGTATCGCTACCGAGCTTTACTTGAAGAGACTCATCGTGGGCGGCTTCGAAGGTGTATACGAAATTGGCAAGAACTTCCGTAACGAAGGTATGGACAAGAGCCACAACCCGGAATTTACTTGTATGGAACTCTACGTTCAGTACAAGGACTACAACTGGATGATGGACTTCACTGAAAAGATGCTCGAACGTATCTGTATCGCAGTGAACGGTTGCACAGAAACTG
>JAFYWH010000009.1 GCA_017558175.1 Bacteroidaceae bacterium | reverse complement strand
TTTATCCCCACGATAGAGCAGGCCAACAAGTTCTTTTTCTATATCCGTCCGCGACGTTTCGGCAAGAGTTTGACTATCTCTATGCTACATCATTATTATGATGTGTTGGCAAAAGATATGTTTGAGGAACTTTATGGTGGTTTGTATATCGGTAAGCATCCTACTCCTGAACGGAATTCTTACTTGGTACTTTATTTGAACTTCTCGGTGGTGGATGCCGGTTTAAATAACTATCGTAAAGCTTTGGATGCTCATTGTAATACGGAATTTGAAAGATTCTGCCGTCGGTATGCAGCTTATTTACCGGATTATTTGTTGGATAATTTGAAGACGAAAAGTGGTGCTGTAGAGCAATTGGATTACTTGTATAAAGAAGTGGCGGATGCTGGACAGAAGATTTTCCTATTCATTGATGAATATGATCATTTCACCAATAAGATTCTTTCTGAACCAGGATGCTTGAATGAATATCGTGGTGAGACCCATGGTACAGGATACTTGCGCACATTCTTTGATACCATCAAGACCGGTACATATTCTTCCATCGAGCGTTGCTTCGTGACGGGAGTTAGCCCTGTGACGATGGACGACCTTACCAGCGGATTCAATATCGGTACGAACTATTCCACTTCGCATGAGTTCAATGAACTGACAGGCTTTACGGAAGAAGATGTCCGCGAGATGCTGGATTATTATCGTACTACTTGCGAGTTCCATCACACTACCGATGAACTGATTGCACGCATGAAGCCTTGGTATGATAATTATTGCTTTGCTGAAGAAAGTTATGGCAAGACTACCATGTACAACTCGAACATGGTGCTCTATTTCGTGGATAACTACATTCGGAATGGGGGGCAATTGCCTAAAAATATGGTGGAAGAAAACATTCGTGTGGATTATAACAAACTCCGTATGCTCATCCGCAAGGACAAGGAGTTTGCGCACGATGCTTCGGTTATCCAGACCTTGGTATCGCAAGGTTACATTACCGGAGAACTGAAAATGGGATTCCCTGCCGAGAAAATAGCCAGTCCGGACAATTTCGTGAGTCTGCTTTATTACTTCGGGTTGATAACCATCGATGGCATGTATCGGGGTAAGACTCGTTTTGTTATTCCTAACCAAGTAGTACGTGAACAGATTTTCAACTATTTGCTCGAAACTTACGATGAGGTGGACTTGAAGTTCAACAGTAGCGAAAAGGGTGACTTGGATTATGACTTGGCGTATGATGGCAAATGGCGCGAATACTTCCAATACATAGCCGATTGTCTTTCCACTTATGCTTCGCAACGCGACAAAATGAAGGGAGAGGCATTTGTTCATGGTTTTACCTTGGCCATGACTGCTCAGAACAAGTTCTATCGTCCGGAGTCGGAAAAGGACACCCAAGGTGGCTATGCCGACATTTTCCTGCTCCCGATGATTGACATCTGGAAGGACATGCTTCATAGTTATATCATTGAGTTGAAGTATGCCAAGAGCAAGGATAGTGATGAGGTGGTGGCGCGTCTTCGTGAGGAGGCGATTGTCCAAGCCAACCGCTATGCCGATACGGAGGTGGTAAAGCGCAATATCGGTACTACAACGCTTCATAAGATTGTGGTGGTGTATCGGGGCATGGACATGGTGGTATGTGAGGAAGTATAACGGAGTGAAAATAAAATAGTGGGTGTGTTTATGATTAAGGTAAACACACCCACTTCTTTTATTTCTGTTCCTTAGCTACGGCTTTCTTGTAAGTATCGCTATAGCCACCATAGATTGGAGCAGGTGGTACATGCTTTACATGACCATTGTTCTTGAAGGAACCGTCTTCGTTCTGACGCTTGATGTTACCATCGATGTATTTCACGAGCAAGTATTCATCCAATGCCTTCCATTTGGCGAAGAGCTCATTCGCTTGGTTTACCGAGAAGTTGGTGAGGTAATTTTCTCTATCGCTTGCGCTTGCCATTTTCAAGGCTTCTGCATCGGCTTGAGCAACCTTTTCCATCATGGCATTTTCGTGCTTGTCGATGTTCTCGCGCACTTCCTTGCCGATGTGGTTGTAACGCAAGTAAGCAAACTGGGCGATGCGGTTCTGCAACCAGAACATGGAAGTAGGAGAGTACTCAATCATGCTACCATTGCCGAATGCATAGTGCTCGGAGATGGCATTAGAGCATGTGTAGAACGGAGAAAGTGGAGATGTGCCGGCATCGTCTACGGCAAACCAGAACAAGCCACCTACTTCGTTCGGCAACCAGCTACGGCATTGGCCTACGAACCAGAAGCCTGTCTGTTGGGTAGCGATGGCACGTTCGTTGTGTACCTTTACACCATCTACTTCATAGCTTGACGGACGCCAACGGTATGGGAGTTCATGGCCACCGGCCGAGATGCCCTTGGTCATATCAAACTCAGTACCTTCGTAGTGGTCGCGCATCATGTCAGCAACATCCTTTACCGAGAGCTTTTCCTTGGCCTTCACGTAGAGAGGCATGCGGTTCTTCGGATTGTCACCACGGGCAAAGTCGATGTACTTGCTCATGTCTTCGTCTCCATGACGATTGAAGAAGCTCCATACACGAGCCTCGCATGAACGCATACCCGAGAAATCCAACGGACCATACGTATCGGCAAAACTGAAGTCGCTACCGTCGCCATCGTAGAGGCCACATTCCTTGGCGTGCGAAATCACATCCTTGGCGTAGAGGCAGTTCTTCGGATCGTTCTTCGGGAAGGTGGCGATGCGGGCACAGTTGGCATGAGCCGAGATGTATCCGTCTGGGATGCGGATGGCTACCCATACGGCACCCTTGTTCACGTTCTTACCTTTCTTATTATATTTAGGCTTCTTGCCGATGATGTCCATGAACCAAACTTCGTTAGGGTCGGCAAACGAGATGGATTCGCCCGATGAGGCATAGCCATATTCGTCGGCCAAAGTGGTGAAGATTTCGATGGCTTCGCGAGCGGTCTTGGCACGCTGGAGGCAGATGTAGATAAGTGAACCATAGTCGAGGATTGCGTCCGGATCTCTGAATTCTTCCAATCCGCCCCATGTAGATTCACCAATCAATACCTGATGTTCGTTCATGTTTCCGATGACATTGTAAGTCTGTTCGGCTTGTGGAATCTGGCCCAACAAGCGTCCCGGTCCCCATTCGCGTACTTCGAGCATTTCGCCCTTCGGATATGTAGCACGAGGCATGAATACCAATGTTCCGTAGCGAGTATGCGAGTCGGCTGCATAGCTCACCATAACGGAGCCGTCCTTACTTGCGCCCTTGCTCACGAGCAGGTTGGTGCAGGCAAGTGCAGGGAGGGCTAATAGGGTTATTGCTAAGAGTGTGTATAGTCTTTTCATGATGTTATTGATTATAAAATGTTTCCCCTCTTGAGAGGGGGTAGGGGGTGTGTTAGAGAACACTTGTGTTGATGTGTATCACACACCCCTTACCCCTCTCAAGAGGGGAAGTCTTATGGTTTATTCCTTACAATACTTATCCAACCAAGCGAAGAACTCACGATTCCAGTGTACAGAGTTCTGTGGCTTCAAGATCCAGTGGTTTTCTTCCGGGAAGAGGAGGAGCTTGGCATCTACACCCATCATGCGGGCAGCGTTGAATGCAGCCATACCTTGGTCTACTGGTACGCGGTAGTCCATTTCACCATGAGTAACGAGGATAGGAGTGTTCCAGTTCTTCACGAGCTTGTGAGCCGAGTTACCATAGTGACGGTTAGTCTGAGGAGTGCCATCCCAAGGAGCACCACCGTTATCGAATGTAGGGAACCACATTTCTTCAGTCATCATGTACATGTGTTCCTGGTTGAAGATACCTGCATGAGCGATGAGAGCCGAGAAGCGGTTCTGGTGGATACCAGCCAAGTAGTATACAGAGAAACCACCGTAGCTAGCACCTGTAGCAGCTACCTTGCCTACGTATGGTTCTTGCTTCATCACGTCAACTGCACGGAGGTAGTCCTGCATGTTCAAGCCCATGTAGTCCTTAGAGATCTGTTCGCACCATGGCTGACCGAAGGCAGTTGTACCACGACGGTTCGGAAGGATCACGATGTAGCCTTGTTGAGCCATCAAACGGTAGTTCCAACGAGTTGAGAAGCCTTGGCTGATAGTACCTTGAGGACCACCCAAGCACATCAAGATAGCCGGATACTTCTTGGTCTTGTCGAAGTGAGGAGGATAGAGAATCCAAGTGTGCATCTGCTTGCCATCAACGGTAGTCATCCAACGTTGTTCGATAGTCGGTTCATCCAACTTGTCGAGGGTTTCCTTGTTTTCTGTAGTCAACTGAGCGAATTCGCCGGTAGTTGGGTTTACCTTCACGATTTCAGCCGGACGGAGCATGCACTTGTTGGTAGTGATCAATGTTTCTACTTCGCCTTCTGCATTCGGGATGATGCTTACGCCATCGAAATCGAACCATGCATCGGTAGCAGTGATACGAGTGATGCCAGCGCCATACGATGCAGGAAGTGAACCTGTAGCTTCGTTATCCAAGATAGGCAAGCCTACTTGCTTGTTCACGTCTACCGAGAAGAGAGCAGTCAAGGCATTTACACAAGAGTTGAAGTAAATCTTGTCGCTCTTTGGAGACCATGCGATGCTTTCTACATTGTACTTATAGTCGGTAGTAAGTTCCTTCATGAAGCCTCTGAAATCCTTTGCGTCGAGGTTAGCAAGAACCTTGTTCATGTCAACTACGAAGAGGCGTTGCTTGTCGGCTTCGTAACCGTCTCTTTCCATGCTGATGAAGGCGAGTTGCTTGCCATCGGGAGAGAATACCGGATTGGTATCGTAACCCATCATACCTGCGGTGAGGTTCTGAGTAGCACCAGTTTCTACATTATAAAGATAGATGTCGGTGTTGGTAGAGAACGCATAGTCGCGACCAGCCAACTTGCGGCATGAGTAAGCGATGTACTTGCCATCAGGAGTCCAAGCGAGTTGTTCCAAACCACCGAATGGGAGGGTAGGGAGTTCGAACTTCTTGGTATCTGTTTCCGGGTTAGCAGTATCGCCAGCCAAGATATCGGTAGGAGCACCTACTTGAGAACCGTTGAATGATGCCACGTAAGTGTGAGGAACTTCTTCTACGAAGTGGTCCCAGTGACGATACATGAGGTCGCTATAAGTACGGCCTGATGACTTGGCGAGGTCAGGATATACATCTGTCGGCTTCTGAGCAGCCTTGATGCTCTTGATGAACATGATCTTGTCGCCAGCAGGAGAGAGTTCGAAGCTTTCCATGCCTTCAGCGCCAGCCACTTCCTTTTCGTTCTTGAGGGCTGAACCTTCGATGGTAGCAGTATAGAGCTTGCCACCACGCATGTAGATGATTTGAGAATCGCTGATCCAGCGGGCGTTCGATTCGCTCTTTGCAGTGCTGGTGAGCTTCACGTTTTCAGTACCGTCGGCATTCATCAAGAACAATTCGCGGTTACCCTTGTTCTGTTCGATGCTGGTGTACGATACTCCGTAGAGGATTTTTGCATAGTTCGGAGAAAGCTGAGGGTCGCCCACCTTGCCCAAACGGTGCATGATTTCAGGTGTCAACTTACCGTTTTCCACTTGGATTTCGGTCTTGGTGATCATTGGCTCAGTAGTCTCAGGTTGCTTTTCTGAGCACGAGCAGATAGCAGATGCCAATAGCATAAGCGGTAAAAATTGTTTTTTCATATAGTAATTGTTTTGATTGTTTTTTTTTGTTGATTCCCCTCTTGAGAGGGGGTAGGGGGTGTGTGATATGCGTTAAGTTGATGTATTCTAACACACCCCTTGCCCCTCTCAAGAGGGGAGAATCAGATGTTATATCAATAACACAAATCAAGTCCCTTCTTGGTAGCCGGACGACCGTTCTTCATCCATTCAGGCATTGGAGCGCCCTTCAAGAAGTGGTCGAAGAACTGAGAAAGACGGATACTCAAGTCCTTGCAATTGCGACGTTCCACGAGGTTGTGCTCTTCGTTGTTGTATTGGAGCATCCATGCTTGCTTGCCCAAACGGCGGAGACCTACGAAGAACTCGATACCTTGGTACCAAGGCACTGCACCGTCCTTGTCGTTGTGCATGATCAATACCGGAGTCTCTACGTTCGGAACGAAGAAGAGCGGAGAGTTTTCCACATACAAGTCGAATGCTTCCCACAATGTCTTACCGATACGGCTCTGACCCTGTTCGTATTGTACCTGACGAGTGATACCGCTTCCCCAACGGATACCGCCATAAGCACTGGTCATGTTCGATACCGGAGCACCCGAACCTGCAGCCTTGAACTTGTTGGTCTGAGTAATCATGTAGGCCACTTGGTAACCACCCCAGCTTTGACCTTGGATAGCCATGTTTTCGCCATCGATCCATGGGTAAGTCTTTTCGAGCATTTCTACGCCCGGCATGATAGACTTCATGGCGCTCTGACCCGGATGGCCTTCGGTGAAGTATACGTCTGGAACGAACACTACATAACCGTTACTTACGAAGAAAGGGATGTTGATGGTAGAACGGCTTGGAGAAGGTACACGGCTGTTGTACAACGTGTTGGCATTCTTTTCGTAGAAGTAAATCATTACCGGATACTTCTTGTTGGCATCGAAATCTTCCGGCTTGAAGAGAAGACCTTCGCAGAAGATATCGTCAGCAGTTTGCCAGTTCACGAGCTCTACGGTACCCCAGTTGTATTCGCGCTGCTGAGGGTTGATGTCGCTCAACTGCTTCTGAGTCTTGAAGTTATCGTACGAAGCAAACAAGTTCTTGCCTTCTTCGAAGTTACCACGAGTATAAACGAATACGGCCTTCTTGCCCTTGCCGGCCTTTGAGTACTTGAAGTCGCCGAATGAGTAAGGACCTTCTACAATCTTCTTCACCGGAGCCTTCTTGGTGATGTCCTTGATGGCGAGACCGTTTTGCTTGGTAGTGCGGTTGTAGGTAGTGAAGTAGATAGGTTCGTTCTTCTTCAACTCCATAGCGCCACCGAACATTGGGCGACCACCAGGAGCAGCCTTGTCAGGGTCTTCGATGAGCTGGATGATGCTCAACTGAGTATCGTTCTTGCGACCATAACCTTCGGTGTACATCTTCGGAGCAGTAGGAGCGGTAGCGTCGAATTGCCAGTAGTCGAACTTGTCGCGGATAAGGAAAGTGCGGTTGTCTTCGAACCATACGGCACTACCGTTGGCACTTGCGAGGCTCGGAGTATCGTGTTCGTCGTTGAAGAAGTCCACGTCCATCTTTTCAGTCAAGTTCACTTTTTCGCCAGTTGCTACGGTAAAGAGGAACCAGTCTTGAGCACGCTTGTCGTAAGCCACGGCATACTTGCCATCAGGTGAGAATGAGAAACCACCGATGCATACGTTTTCAGCCAAAAGCTTCTGAGAGCCATCCTTTATGTTCATCAAGTAGATGTCGGTAGGGCGGCTATAGTCCCACTGAGACTGGATGCGGTACTTCTTGTCGTTGCCCACCAATACCCAGTCGGCCTGCTTCTTGTTAGGTACGTTCACTATAGGCACGTCGATAGTACCTAACTGAACGAACGGTTCTGTCAGGTTAGTGTTGATGTAAGCTGTATAAGTCTGCTTCAAGTCACGCTTCTGGTTGAAGAGCTGAACAGTCTGCAAGTAGTCTTCGTTCCATGTCCAGATGTCGAGCTGAGGCTGTTCGAATTCGGCAAGGGTAGTATCCTTTTCCAATGGCTTCGGAGCAGTGCCGAAGAAGAGGCGCTTACCATCTTCGCTGAAAGAAATCTGACCGTTTTCGCTCACAATCCAACCTTCTTGCAAGCCCTTCATACCGTTATGGGCAGCGAGTTGAACCTTACCTGCGTTGATGTCATAGAAATAGATGCTGATGTTCTTCTTGCCAGCCTTGGTGGTATCAGTGTTGGCATAGAAGGCCATGGTGTTGGTCTTGCTGAACGATGGAGTCTTGAACTTAGAACCCTTTTCGCCTTCCATCACCAGCTTCTTTTCACCGTTTGCAGGGTTGTAGAGGTAAAGACCCGGCTTGGCGAGTGAATCCTTCTTTTCCGGTTCGATGACGTATGCCAAGAGGCTACCATCTTCGTTGAACTTGTAAGCAGATACCTGCTTGATGGTGTCTACCTGAGCAGTCTTCACGTTCATCACCAAGAGGTTGCTTTCCTTCTTCGGAGCAGCTGGCTTCTTGCCCGGTTCTGGCTTACCTTCCGGTTTGCCTTCTGGCTTGCCTTCCTTCTTGGCAGGCTTTTCCTTGGCTGGAGTCAATTCGAATGCCAAGTAGTTGGCCCACTTGCTGGCTGCATCGTGGCTCTTGTAGTTGGCATACTTTTCTACGTTGCCGGTCTTCACATCGATAATGGCGAGTGTGTCCTTCGGCATGTCTTCCTTCTTGGCTTTCTTGATTTTAGCGTCACGAGTCTGGTTGAAGAGTGGCTTGATAACGGCCACTACCTTGCTTCCGTCCTGGCTGAGGGATGCACGGGTAGCACGAGGCACCACGGTCTTCTTGCCGGTGCGGATGTTTTCGATGACCAATTCTGCATCGCCTTCCTGAGGATTGATGTTGTACATCAGGATGTCTCCGTTTTGAGGTACGGAGATGCCGTTGAGGCTCTTCCATGAATCATATACGGAATGATCCAACGGTTTCTTTTGTGCGTATACCGATGAGCCTACGAGGGCACACATCAGCATGAAAAATAATTTTCGCATAGTGAGTAGTAATATTAGATTTTATACATTATTATAAAAGAAAGTGCAATATTAGTCATTTTTTATGACGCATGCAAGCAAACGAAAGGTACGGGCAAAAAAAAAGGAGCAACGCCTTGCTCCAACCTTTGTTAACCTTAAATCTAATACTATGAAAAACACAGTGCAAAGGTACGGGTTTTTGGCGAATCTGCAAATATTTTGGGTGAAAAAATATGTTTCTTAACATGTTTTTAAGGTTCGATGGATTTGTTAAGGGTAATAAATCACGACACCTGAGGTGCGGGCAAAAAAAAAGGAGCAACGCTTTGCTCCAACCTTTGTTAACCTTAAATCTAATACTATGAAAAACACGATGCAAAGGTACGGCTTTT
>JAFYWH010000008.1 GCA_017558175.1 Bacteroidaceae bacterium | reverse complement strand
CTTGGTCACATCGGTAATGATGGCATCGTCTCCATCAGGCAACTTCGCGAGGAAGTGCTTTTCAATCGGTGCATATACCGAGAATTCCACCTTCTTCGGGTCCACAATCACGAACTTCAGTTCAGCCGGATGCTTCTTATATAATAAGGAAGTAACGATGGCGTTCAAGCCAACCGACTTACCCTGACCGGTAGCACCGGCTATCAACATGTGCGGAGCCTTGGCAAGGTCCACCATATATACTTCGTTAGTAATGGTCTTACCGAGTGCGATAGGCAATTCCATGGTTGTTTCCTGGAACTTCTTGCTGTTCAAGATGGCCTGCATCGGCACGATGCGTGGCTTGGCATTCGGCACTTCAATACCGATGGTACCCTTACCCGGAATAGGGGCAATGATACGGATACCGAGCGCTGCGATGCTCAAGGCGATATCGTCTTCCAAGTTACGGATCTTGGCGATACGGATACCCTGTGCCGGAGTGATTTCGTACAATGTCACGGTAGGACCCACGCTTGCCTTGATGGAGCTGATCTCGATGTCGAAGCTACGGAGCACCTCGATGATGCGGTCCTTGTTGGCATTCTGTTCTTCCATATCGATGCCGTTGTCCGATTCATCGTAGTGGTCGAGCAAGTTCAGGTGTGGGAACTTGTAGTTTTCCAAGTCCAGACGCGGATTGTATGGTTCCAAAGCCGGACCATTGTAAGCCTCGTCGTCTTCCGTATGGTCGTCACCGATGGTAAACGGAGTTTCGTCTTCCGGCGTTTCCACTATTTCAATGCTACTTGTAAATTCTTCGTTTTGTGCAGGCTCCACGTTTTCGTCCATGAATACCTGCGGTTGCTCAAAAGGGAAGGGGTCTTCTTGAGGCTCTTCCTCCTTTTCCTGAGTCTTAGGCAATTCAAAGTCCACTTCCACCGGTTTGGTGTCGGTATATTCCTCCGGCATGGTCGGTTCAGGTCTTTCCTCTTCCGCTTTCTCGGCTACCGGAGCCGGTGCCGGCTTTTCCTTTGCAGGCTTTTCCTTCTTGGCGAACTTGAATTCCGGATGCAATGTCTTGCGGACAATGTGTATGGTTTCGCGAGTCATGTACACACAGAACAAGATGGCGGTTACCAACAACAGCAATCCCAATCCAGCAGGGCCTATCTGCGAAGCAATCCATCGGCTCACGTTATAGCCATGGAGCCCGCCCGGATAAACAAAGCTGCCGGAGAATGTTCCGTCGAAAATATATCCCAATGCGATGGAGAACCACACCATGAGGCAGGTGCAAGACATGAACCACTTCCAGATGCGGAACTGGTAGGCACGGATCAGTCGCATGCCCAGGATGGCCAGGAACAATACGATGAAATAAGCCGCTATACCGAAACATCCGTTGATGAAATATTCCGATATCTGTGCGCCTCGTGCACCTGCATAGTTCTTGACTTGGTTGGCTGTCTGCATCAGTTCACCCGGTTCCGGATGGTTCAGGATACTCTGGTCTGCCGCTCCTGTGAAGAAGAAGGAGGTAAATGCCAACAATAAGTATCCGGCAAATATCACACAGATGAGTCCTATGACGAAATGGGTTGTTTCGCTCTTGGTGAAGTTACTGATGCGTGTTGCTTTATTTTCTTTTGGCTCTGGTGCCTTTTCTGTCTTTTTCTTGGCCATATTCGTGTTTATAATTGATTCTTTCGCAAATGTACATGAAAATCGGCAATAAATCATTTATTTTAGCACTTTTTTCTTACCTTTGCATTCCAAAATTAAAGATATGGAACAAACAAGCCAAGTCATATTTGACAAGAATTCAATAGAATTCGTAACCGTAGCCGCTGAATATTGCAGTTTTATCGAACGTTCAAGAGGAGCCGACAAGAAGACTTTTGTCGATACAGCCCTTAAAATTCTTCCCCTGCTTTACCTCAAAGCTTCCCTCATTCCGGAATGTGAACTGATAGGAGAGGGCGATTTGGAAGTGTTCGTAACGGAGGATGATTACGAATATGTACGCCTTGTGGTGGCCAATGTCATGGGCGCTCAAGACGACTATCTGGAAGTATTCCATCCCGATATGGCTTATAGTGACACCCCCATCAAGAAGACCATTTCCGAAGACCTGGCCGACATCTATCAGGACCTGAAGGACTTCATCAGCGTGTTCCAGTTGGGCTTGAATGCCACTATGAACGATTCCTTGTGCGTATGCAAGGAACACTTTGCAGAGTTTTGGGGCCAACGTCTGGTGAACACCATGCGTGCTTTGCATGATGTGAAGTATAATACATCCGATGAAGAAGCCGATGATGCCCCGGCTGCATGGGATAATGATGAATTCGACTTAGCATGAAACAAATCAGAAATACCATTACCAAAGCAGAAATAGCAACCATGCCGAAGGTGCTCTTCGAAGGGCGCATCTTCGTAATCTATACCGAAGCCGATGCCGACAAGGCGGTGGAGTATCTCAAGACCCAGCAGATAGTGGGCGTGGATACCGAGACCCGTCCGTCGTTCAAGCGGGGAACCACGCACAAGGTGGCCTTGTTGCAGATAGCCACGGCCGACACTTGTTTCCTCTTCCGTCTGAACCGCATAGGCATGCCTGCCTCGTTGCAGGACTTCCTCATGAGCGATACGCTCAAGATCGGTCTCTCGCTCAAGGACGACTTCATGATGCTTCGCCGACGCAAGAACATGCATGCCGAAGAAGGCAACTGGATTGAGCTTCAGGACTATGTAGGCCGTTTCGGCATCGAAGACCGTAGTTTGCAGAAGATTTATGCCAACCTCTTCGGACAGAAGATATCGAAGAGCCAGCGCCTCTCCAACTGGGAAGCCGAAACCCTGACCGAAAGCCAGATGCGATATGCCGCAACCGATGCCTGGGCTTGTGTGGAGATTTACCGATGCTTGGACGAGATGGAGCGCACGGGCGATTATGAAGTGGTGAAGGTGGTGAAGGAAGTTACCGAATCCCCCTTATGAAGGGGGTAGGGGGATGTCTCATTGGCTCTTGTAAGTTGGTTGGACTTCCCCTACGGATATAACATCCCCCTGGCCCCCTTCAAAGGGGGATGACAAGGGAAAAGAAGATAAATCTCCGTGGTAAAAAAGAATCAGAAATAAACAATCAGAAATCAAAAATATGTCTTACAAAAAAGTATACCTCAAAGCTGGCAAGGAAGAATCCTTGAAGCGTTTTCATCCGTGGGTGTTCTCCGGTGCCATTGCCAAAGTAGAAGGCGAGCCCGAAGAAGGCGAAGTAGTGGATGTCTATACCTCGAAGAAGGAATTCATCGCTTGCGGACATTTCCAGATTGGCAGCATCGCCGTGCGTGTGCTCACTTTCCGTCAGGAAGAAATCAACCGCGACTTCTGGAAGCGCCGTTTGGCCGTAGCGCTCGACTTGCGCCGTAGCCTGAACCTCGTTGACAATCCGGAAAACAATACCTACCGCCTGGTACATGGCGAAGGCGATAACCTTCCGGGCTTGATTATCGACGTTTATGGTCAGACCGCCGTGATGCAGGCACACTCGGCAGGTATGCACGTATACCGCATGGACATTGCCGAAGCCCTCAGCGAAGTGATGGGCGACATCGTGAAGCACATCTACTACAAGTCGGAAACTACCCTTCCGTTCAAGGCCGATTTGGGTCCTGAAAACGGATTCATCAAGGGTGGCAGTCCGGAGAATGTGGCGTTGGAAAACGGCTTGAAGTTCCATGTAGACTGGCTCAAGGGTCAGAAGACCGGTTTCTTTGTAGACCAGCGCGAAAACCGTCACCTCTTGGAACGCTACTCCAAGGGTCGCAATGTATTGAACATGTTCTGCTACACCGGTGGTTTCTCGTTCTACGCTATGCGTGGTGGTGCCAACTTGGTTCACTCGGTAGACAGCTCTGCCAAGGCCATCGACCTCACCAACCAGAATGTGGAACTCAACTTCCCGGGCGATGAGCGTCACCAGGCTTATGCCGAAGATGCCTTCAAGTACCTCGACCGTATGGGCGACCAGTACGATCTCATCATCCTCGACCCACCGGCATTTGCCAAGCACCGCGATGCCCTCCGCAATGCGCTCCGTGGTTACAGCAAGCTCAATGCCAAGGCGTTCGAGAAGATTAAGCCGGGCGGTATCCTCTTCACCTTCTCTTGCTCGCAGGTGGTAGACAAGAAGGACTTCCGCAATGCGGTCTTCACCGCAGCTGCCCAGAGCGGACGTAGCGTGCGCATCCTTCACCAGCTTACCCAGCCGGGCGACCATCCGGTAAATATCTATCATCCGGAAGGCGAGTACCTCAAGGGGTTGGTGCTTTATGTAGAATAAAATTTTTAATGAATCCCCCTTGTGAAGGGGGGTAGGGGGATGTCCCATAGGATAGGAAAGTGTTTCTTTAATAAGAACTCCTAAACTATTGGAACATCCCCCTGCCCCCTTTATAAGGGGGATACTTTATGTTTACCACTCCCCATACTCATCCGAGCAGAGCAGCGACTCGTCCAGCTCGCGGGCGTTTTCGGGGAAGGCGAGCTTGTAGCCTTGGTAGATGGCCTCCGTATCTACCTGATGCGGGCGGATGCCGTTTTCCATCACCGTCATGGCGGTAATCAGCTTGCAGAGCTTGTCGTATCCCAATGGGTTCGATGGGGGAAACAGGTTCTCCTTACCGCCGATGCCCGATAGCATCAGCACGGTGCGGATGTACTGCTTCGTGTCGTTCTCGGTAGGCGGTGCCCATCGGTGGACGATGTTTTCTACCGTGAAGTGTTTCTTGCGGTCTTGCAATCTTTTATAATAGGTGTGCAGGGTGCGCCATACGGCTCGGTAGCCGTAGGCCATGGTCTTGAACTGCACGAATTCCTTGTCGGTTTGGGTTTCCGATGCACCATTCCATTGGTCTTTGGAGTGGCGGATATTTAGCGGGTTGTTGTTTCTGAGTCCTCTCATTTTGGTTTTGTTTTTTTGTGCACCACAGATTACACAGATTTTCACAGATTTTAAAATTTTTCCTTCGTATGGCTCCCATACTTATTGTCATTCCGGTTGTGCTCCCCCTTCGGAAGGGGGAACGGGGGATGTAGCGGGCACTGGCTTGGAGTACAAGGAAGAACTTGAAAACCTCCGTGCAACTCTGTGTACTCTGTGGTGAAATTATAGAATACTGAATTAAAAAAACTGCCTAACTGCCTAATTGCCTAAGCCGTTTGCGGATGGTTCTTCAGGTAGGTTTCTGTCTTGGTGTACTGTTGCTTGTCCAGATTGTCCTTCGACATGTCGGGACCATACGGCTCGATGTATTTCCGCTTCTTCCAGCTGCCCAGCATCACGCTTACGTTGCCTTGCAGAATTCCCTGGTTACGGCGCATCTGCTTGGCCTCTTCGCGGGTGAAGATATCGGGAAGCAGGTCGAGCAAGTTCCGTGGACCGCGTTTCTTTTCGTACGAAGCGCTGTTCTCCACGTTCTCTATGGCATCGCCAAAGAACTTCATCTTGCAGTACATGTCGTAGCGGAGCGACCATCGCACGAACTCCTCCATCGTCTTGTCCCACACGCCACCGTGCGCCACGAAAAGCACCATGGCCTTCAGGTAGGCGATGACGTTGGCACGGAAGGAAAGGTTCTCGTACACACGGCTTTGCGAGAGGCGGGCAAACTCCGCATTCTCCTCCTTCAGCTTCTTGGCGAGGTTTCTCGCACCCTGACATTCCACCAAGCCACGTGCCTTGTTCAGGCGTTCGATGTAGGGGCGAAGCTCCTCGTCGAAGGCCGCATCGTACGTGCCATAAATCGGCATGTCCGCACCGATGGGCTGCTCGGGGATGGTGCAGAAGTTGATGCGCGATACCGGTCCGTCCGTGAGCACTTGGCGGAAGTAGGCTTGCCCCTTGTGGATGGTAGTCGATGCATTCCAGTTGAAGCGGATGCACACCCTTTCGCTCACGCTCGATGTGCCCACACGCGTCTGTCCGTACACATTGCCCGGGTCGAAGGCCAAGCACATGATCTGGAAGTGCGCCTTGCTCCGTGCCGATGTCTTGAGCGCGTCGAACTGGTCTATCTCGTTCATCTTCGTGTAGAGGATGCGCTCCTCGGCATCAGCCAACCGTTGCACGAACGCGGCGTTGGTCATGTCCGGATCTATCTCTTGAATCACGAGCCCTTCGGGGCGCTGGCGCTTGTCCTTGTTGGCACCCTTGCTCTGCATTTCCTTCTTCCACTCCCGTTCGCGTTGCAGGTTCTCGGCATCACGCTGGCGGATGTCCTTCAGAATGTGGTTGATGGGTTCGGAGATGCAGTTCTTTCCGGCTCCCGTACCCGCCATGAGGCAACACATCAGCGTGGCCTCGTGCTCTACGTTGTCGATGTAGCGGAAATACGTTCTCCACAAGTGTGCGCCCAGTGCCGGGAACACCGCATGTGCCACGGCCGGCTGGTAAATCTTGGGCGTACGGCTCACGAGGAGCTTGATGAGTGGCGGAAGTCGCTTGGGCATCGGGGGAGGGGTGTTGATGTCTGATTTCTGATTTATGATTTCTGATTCCTCCATGTGTTGTTTGCAGATACTCAAGGTGCGCTTCATGATGCGAGGCATGGTCTTGGTCTGCGAGCGGTTGCAGGCACTCCGTATGCTTGCCATCCACTTTTCCTTGGCTTCGCCGTAGGTGGGGAGGACTTGGGCAATCCACTGGGCATCGTCGTTGCATACATAGCGCAGATGGCACGCCATGGAGAAGATGAAGTTGTTGCGCGAACCGTGCTCCGGGCGTCCGCCCATCTGCTCTTCGAGGGTCTCTACCAAGACTTCGTAGGGGATTTCTTCGTAGGACGAAGGAAATGAAGAATGATGAATGAAGAATGAAGAATTTTCTTTCTCCGCCTCGCGCTTGTCATCCTTCACCGAAGTGCTTTCTTCTTCCATGCTGACGGAACATCCCCCTTCATTCTTGTCATCCAGAGGAGCGGAGCGACGAAGGATCTCGGGTGCATCAACGTGTGCGTTTGTGTTCTCGAGATTTTTCGCTTTGCTCAACAACACGTCTTCGTCTTCGCTCTGAATGACAGTTACCGATGATGGCGCAAAAAATTCTTCATTCTTCATTCTTAATTCTTCATTAAAAAGCCCTTCGTCCAGATAAAGCACGTACTCCCGTGGCACCGCAAACGAGCAACGGGCATAATCCTTCACGCAAGCATCGTACTGCGCATCGCCAAGCTGATGGGCCATCCATGCCTGTGCTTCGGCCAACGACTTGCCATGCGGGATGAGGAACACCAGTCGCAAACCCTCCAAACTTGGCGAGATATGGGCAAACAAGATGCCCAACTCCTCCTTGCGTGCTTCAATTTCTGCCCACTTGGCACGCGGATTGGGGATGTGGTCGAGGTCGTAAATCGACATTCCGCTAGGGATGGCATCGTCGTTCTTCCGTTTGCCGTTCTTGAAGAGAGCATGGAAGGTAAAGATAGGCAACTTCTTCTTCAGGGTTGCCTTGAGGGTTTCGTACTCGTCTTGGCTGAGCTCTCCACGGCGGAGGGCTTCCAAGGCATCTTCTATCTCGGCACAGACTCTGGCCACTTGGGGAGAGTCGAGTGTCTGGTTCAGGAGGGCGGGCGTACATTCCCGCACCTCGCTTCTTACATTGTTGGCTATTCCGAATTTCATGTTTCTGATACGTTTGTGAGAGAAAGCTTTGGGAAGGTGGCCACCTTTTCATCTCGCGAGATTCCCTCACTTCCGGCTCAGATTATTGATTTTTGATTTATGATTTCTGATTTCTTTTCCCCTCTCGAGAGGGGACTAAGGGGTGTGTGAAGTGCATCCTCGTTGACGCTTTCTAACACACCCACACCTCCGTCGTTCAGAGCGCTGAACTCCCCTCACTTAGCACGTGGGTGTGTCGAAATACTCATCTACTTCTTTTAAGGCACGGATTACACGGATTAACACGGTTTTTTGTGCGTGTTTACATAAATTTTTCCGTGACGAGTTGTTGAGCAAAGCGAAAAAATCCGTGTAATCCGTGCCTAAATTTATATTATGACACACCCACTCTAAAGGCTTCGTTCGCCCCCTCTCAAGAGGAGAGTTTCTTACAGCTTCACAATTTCATTCACCACAATATCTTGGTAAACTTGTCCGTTGTACTCACGGGTAGAGAAGCGTAATGCCGCCACCACCAAGTCGTTCTGTGCGAATCGCATCTTGGCTTGCTCGCCCAAGATGGTGGCTACATAGCTGTTTTCATACTTACCGCCCAACTCCTGAAGGACGATGTTACACTTGTTGATTTGGCCTCCTTCGGCCTTTTGCGATGGCACGGCGAAGGTGTCGCTCTGTGCCTGGACTCTGAAGAATGTTTTCATGATTTCTGATGTTTGATTTATGATTTATGATTTCTCATCCCCCTTGTGAAGGGCGAACGAAACCTTCAGAGGATAGACTAAATGTCTATCCGTGCTGAGAGAGGGGGGCCAAGTGCTCTTGGCGACGGAGTGCACGGGGGATGTTCCGTTAGCTTGGTTTCAGGCCTCCGGATGTAAGCAAAGCCAGCGCCCGCTACATCCCCCTGCCCCCTCCCGGAGGGGGATTATTTATACGAATATCAATTCGCACACTTAGGATTCAACAACTGATGAATGAAGTCGCGACCACGTTCGGTCCACACCAAGTACATTTCGGTGATGACCATGCCGTGCTTCAAGGTATGCTTGTGTGTGCGACTCTTGGCGAGGCCCATGCGGGCATACGGGGCGTAGAGCATGTACTGACCGCTTTGCCAATACTGGATGCGCATTTCGCAGAGTCGGCGGTTCAGCTCCTGGGCGGACATGCCCAGTTCCTTGGCCAGCTGAGTGGTGGTGATACAGTTGATGGCGTCGAGCACCGAGTCGGCATAGTTGGCACGAGGCTTCAGACGGGCGATTTCCTCGTCACGACGCTTCACGGCTGCTTTCATGATTTGGAGGGCACGTGCCAAGACTTCCTCCTCTGTCTCGTCGGGACGGGCTACCATGTATCCGCCTTGCTTGCGGATGCTCGGAAGCACTTCCGATGTTACCCAATGCTTGAATCGTCTTGCACTTTCAAGCTTCGAGGAGAGGATGAGGGAGTAGAGGCCGGATTCGTTGATGAAGAGAGCCATGTTCTTTCTACCGAGCGAATCGACGGTGCTGCGTTTTGCAGCATCGTCCCTGTCTACATGCTTAACAATGGCCAGCTGCGTTTTCTTGTACCCCAACGCATCGCACACATCCTTAGCACAGAACATCACTTCGCCCTGCTCGTTACTCATGGTGCGGATAGCACCGAATTCTACATTCTTGAAAATTTGAATTTCGTTCATAATATATTAAGTGTTTAAATGGTTAATAATTTCTATTTTCATGTGGTTGGGTTCCCCTTCCATTCGGGGAATTCATTAGGAAATGTCTCATCAAGTCAAAGAACGAAGGGAGATAAAAAAACTCCCGCAATCACTTGTTTCGTGATTACGGGAGCAAAAGTAGGGGGAATTATGTCGCGGTTTGAAAAGTTGAAGTGAGTCTGAAACTTTTTCTGAAACTTCTGAAACTTTCTTCAAGTTTTTCTGAAACTCTCTTCAAGTCTTGCGTGCTTTTTCATAGGAAATGGGCATAAAAAAAGTGGATGCGTTGATACATCCACTTTCTTTGTTTATACATAAGAGAAATTATTTCTTCATTACCGCATCCACCGCTTCAATCATGGCCTGACTGCGGAGGTTGCGTTTCAGGATGGTTCCATCGGGTGCGAAAAGAATGATGTGCGGAATGGCATCTACACCGTAAAGTGATTTGACTGAATTTTCCATATCGATGATTTGTGGCCATACGATGCCTTCTTCTTCCATGGCTTTCTTCAGGTTCTCTTCCTTGTCGAACGAGAAAAGACCTAGCACAATCAAGCCCTTGTCCTTGTATTGGTTGTGAACCTTAAGCAAGTTAGGAATTTCGGCCTTGCAAGGACCGCACCAGCTTGCCCAAATATCCAATAGCACATAATTACCCTTGCCTATATAATCTGACAAGGCAACCGGTTTGCCCTCTGCATCTTTACTCTTGATGTCGACAAATGGCATGCCCTCGGCGGTTTTCTTCAGTCCCTGCAAACGCTGGAATTCATTCTCGATGTTTTTTTGCGACTTAAGCCAAGGGCCGAAAGTAGACATGAGCTTTTCCTTAACGTCTATGTCTAATTCTCTTACAGTAGACGTAAAGAAAGCACAATATCCTACTACGTCATTGTTGTGTGTAGCATAGATTTCCATTGCTCTTTTAGTCAAATTTATTTGTAATTCTTTTAAAAATTCAGCTCTTGCTTTTTCACGGGCTACGGGGTCGTCTGCATATTTTTCGTTGATTTCAATAAGCTTTTTTCTTGATTCGGCAACTTGTGTTGCTTCTTCTTTGTATAGTTTGCTCAATTCATCATTCTGCGGTGTACCCGAAGGATGGTTATATTCCTTTAAATTAACCTTGATGTCGCCACCTTCTAAAACGAAATTGCCAAAAGCCGAACGAGTTACATCAATACGACAGAACGAGGCGGTATCCACCTGACCCTTGAACACGAATTTGTTGCCTTCGATGAAGGTACTGTCTATCATCTTCTTGTCACTGTGACGCATGATATAGACTTTCTTGCCGTGGTGTGTCGAGTCATCCAGTTCACCGGTCACGGTGTACATTCGGGATTGTTGCGAAGGCTGGCAAGCACACATCATTGCCATACCTCCTACCATTAACATTTGAATTGCTTTCATCTTGTGATTTTTAATAATTAACAATCGCGTTTATTTCGCGCCACAAATATAAGTAAATATTTAGCATGATGTACGCAATTTTACTTTTAATATTCACTCCCCTCGAACACCGCAATCAGCGCCTTGGCCAGAGCCAGCGCACGGCCTTCCGTCCACTTGCTAATGGGCTTCTTCAGGTAATCGTTGTTGCACAGGGCACTGTGTATCGTTCCCACGGAATATTCCTTGACCCGATGGCTGAACTCCAGCCCCATGATGCGCTTTTCGAACGCTCTCACATTGTCGGCCACGCCGAAGCAGTCGCGGCACACGCAGAACACCACCGCCCATGCGCTCTTCGCCCAGAAGTACGGCTGGCACGCTTCCACCGCCTTGGCCAGACGCGCATCGGTAAGCTCGGGCATGAAGGAATCGTCGTCGGGCTGGACGCCGTAGGCTCCCTCCGGAAGGGGACTCATGGGGATGCCCAGCTCGTGGCAGATGCGTTCGCGCAAGAGCAGGAGGGTGTAGATATCCCACAGCACGGAGCGGGTAACATCGTCGCGGTAGCGGAGGATGGCGAAGAAGCACGCGAGGTCGTCGATGTGGGCATAGAGGCCACCGGGCATGCAGCGGAGCTGGGTGTCTACCTGATAGAGGTCGCGCCACAGATTGTCTTCCTTGCGGGAGATGCGCCACTGGTTCCAGTAAAGCTTCATCTGCTCCGACTGCTGGAGCTCCTGCCACCACTGCATGCGGTAGGTCATGCGCTGTCCGCTACAGATGGCTGCATACT
>JAFYWH010000085.1 GCA_017558175.1 Bacteroidaceae bacterium | reverse complement strand
TGTTCGCACCCACCAACATGCGGAGTCCCATCTCGCGTTGGCGAACCCGCATCCGGTTCACGAACAAAGCCAGGTAGTTGACTATGGCGCAAAGGATAATCAATACACCGGCTATGGAGAAATAGATGATGTAGTCCAAAGTGATGATGGCTTCTTTCTCGTCCAAATAGTCCTTGGCACTTCGTAGAGTGCTGACCGGTGTCAGGTAGATGCGGTTCACACCGCTTCGGATGACGGAGTTCAGTTCGTTTACTTCTTTCGGGAGATTGGCATTGATCTTGGTTTCCAAGGCTTCGATGTCAGTATCGGGTTTAACCTTGATTAATAGGCTCCAAGAGTTCCAATACCAAGTGCGTCCCAACTCCGGATGCCCCATCATGTCGAAGGCGAAGTTGGTGTGCGAGTTGTCCGTTTCCACCACGGCACAGATGGTCTTTGTCCGTCGATGTGTTTTGATTTCCTTTCCCAACGGACTTTTTGAACCGAACCATTTGCGTGCCAGTTCTCGGGTAATGGCCACTTCGGCATTGCTTTTCTGGTCCATGAAGTTCCGGTTTCCCTCCACAATGCGGATGTCCATCATGTCCATCCATTCGGGTTCGGCAGACGAGAAACGTACTGTTTCATGTAGTCCATTTACCTCGATGCGCTCTTGAGAGTTAATATAGAAAGGAGCAGCAGCTTCTACTTCCGGGTAGTTCTCCAAAAGGAAGTTCCCGAAAGGATAGTTGATACGGCTTTTGATACCTCCTTCGTTATAGCCATCGTTGGCACGCACCATGTAGAGGCGGTCTACATCGCGCCGGTAATGGTCGAATGAGCTTTCATGCTCTATCCAGAGAGCAGACAGGGCAAAGCATACGAATCCTACCGCCAGCCCTAAGATGCTGATGGCGGTTTGTGTTTTATACTTCAACAGGTTGCGAAAGGCAACTTTCAGGTAGTGTGTTATCATGCCTTAAATGTTTTATCAAAGTTAGCAAAAAATGTCCGTTTGTATATGATACATACTACAAAAACCGTGCCAGAGCGTTAAAGCGTTGAAAATGAAAAGAAAGACTGTTTTTAGGGGTGCGTAAAACTGTGCGAATCCGCACAATTCTTGTGCGATTTCGCACACTCAGCACAGGGGTAAATGTTAAAAAAGGCCTCCTTGGGGGAAGCCTTTGATGAAAATTATTTACTCAAGTCTGTTCTTATTTTATTTATGGTAGTGGATAAAGTAAGCAAATGTTGTGTCATGACTAACCAAATGATATCATAGTCGATATTGGCATATTCGTGCGATATGATGTTTCTGAGTCCAATGATCTTTTTCCACGGAATTTCAGGATAAGAGGAAAACAAATTACCTTTTGTCTTGTCATCAATGGATTTGATTGTTTCACCTATTACTTGAATACGCAAAATACAAGCGTCCAAAATAGTCATTCCAAACATAGACTGCAAACAATCGTCTACGGTTTGGAATCCCTTTCTGCGTTGTTGGATGATTTCGATTGATTCTGAAATCTGGTTTAACTTATCTATAATTTCTTCTTTAAGCGTAAATTCCATCTTGTTCTATTCTTTTAAGTAAAAGTGGACGCAGGTTTTTTCGTAAACGCAATAAGTCGATTTTGCAGTTGCAGATTTGCTCCAATCTTTCTTTGATGTCACTCATGATAAAAAAATCCGGTTCTTGCAGTTCTACAAAAACATCCAAGTCACTTTCGGCCTGGTGTTCATTTCTTGCAACCGAACCGAAAATGCCAATTGACAAAATACCGAATTTATTGGCAAATTCTTTTTTGAATTGTTTGATGTCATTCAGGTATTCTTCTCTTGTTTTCATATCATTGGTTTTATATTCACAAAGTTAATGATTTCTTTTTGAATAACAAATCGAATGCAAATTGTTTTATTGGTATTCAATTCTTTATTCACTCTTCACCACATCCGCCGGATTCTCGTTGGCTGCTTTCCAAACTCGCCAGCTGATACTGATGACGACTATCACTAACAATCCCACAAAGACGAGGAGGAATGGCCAGATGCTGATGCTCATTTGGCGGATATAGCCCTCTATCCATTGCTTCACAATGGCATAAGTCACCGGGAAGGCCACGATGGCCGCTATCACCAGCATGACGAGGTATTCGCGGAAGAACATCAGGAGGATGTCTTTCACGTTGGCACCGTTTACCTTGCGGATGGCTATTTCTTTGCGCCGTTGTTCGCAGGTGAGGGTAACGAGCGAATAGATACCGAAGATGGCAATGAAGACACATACCACCGAAGCGAAGGTCAACAAGCGGGTAAGCATATCCTCAGCACGGAGGTAGGCATTGTAGGTCTCTTCTTCGTTATAGATATGGAAGACTTCTCCCATGGCTTTCTCTTCGGCACACATTTCCTCCAAAGCTTTCTTGCATTCCGGCCAAGTGCCCTCTTTATACTTGAAGAAGACGCTGGTGTTCCAGAAACACATGCCGGTCTTGTCTTCGGCCATGAAGGCAACGTTCAGCATCTTCGAGGTAGGAGGGCCGAAATGGCAATCCTTCACCACACCTACGATGCGGTATTCCAAGGAACTATGTTTGCAGCGCTTGCCGATGGCTTCTTGGGCACTCCATCCCAACTTGCGTGCCAACGACTCGTTGATGATGATGTCTTCACGGGTGGAGAAATCGTTGAGCCACTCGCCTGCCAGCAATGTGATTTCATAATACTTGAAGAACTCCTCCGAAGCAAGAAAGCCTATGGCAGGGATAGGATATTCCAACTTGTGTTCATTGCCTTCCCATTCGCTGATTTGGATCCACATCATTATTTTGGAAACCATCGGATGATAGTAATTGTGGAGTACTTCCGTCACCATAGGCAAGCGCTGGATTTTCTCTTTCCATACACTCCTGTCTACGCTACTTCCTTGTTGCTCAAAGGCTGCACGGTTCTTGTATTCCATGCCGAGGTCGTGGGTGCGGAGATGGTCTATTTGCTGGTTCATCAGTATCGTACCGCAGATGAAGGACAGGCACACGAAGAGCTGTACCACCAAGCTCACTTTCCGTATCATGGCTCCCTTTACCTGGCTATGGGTCTGCTGGATGGAAAGGCGCATCGAACGATAGTGTATGAAGTAGATGAGCGTGAGGCTGATAATCAGGATAACGATGGAAATGACGCAAACCGACAGGATGGACTTGCCGTAAATCTGACTATAAGTGGTGTTGATACTTGCCAGTTGGGTGAATGGGCGAATACTCAGTTCCGTCATCACGCAACTCATCAGCCAAGCACCAGCCAATAGTATCAGGAATTCCACTCCCAGCATGGTCATGAGCGAACGGAGGTTCGCACCCACCAGCATGCGGAGTCCCATCTCGCGTTGGCGAACCCGCATCCGGTTCACGAACAAGGCCAGGTAGTTGACTATGGCGCAAAGGATAATCAATACTCCTGCCACGGAGAAGTAGATGATGTAGTCCAAGGTGATGATGGCTTCCTTCTCGTCCAGATAGTCCTTAGCACTTCGTAGGGTGCTGACTGGTGTTAGGTAGATGCGGTTTACACCGCTTCGGATGACGGAGTTCAGTTCGTTCACCTCTTTGGGGAGGTTGGCATTGATTTTGGTTTCCAAGGCTTCGATGTCCGTATCGGGCTTAACCTTGGTCAATAGGCTCCATTGGGTCCAATACCAATCGCGTCCTAAATTCGGATTTCCCATCATGTCGAAGGCAAAGTTGGTGTGCGAATTGTCCGTTTCTACCACGGCACAGATGGTCTTGGTCCGTCGATGTGTTTTGATTTCCTTCCCCAACGGACTTTCCGAACCGAACCATTTGCGTGCCAGTTCCCGGGTAATAGCCACTTCGGCATCGCTTTTCCGGTCCATGAAGTTCCGGTTTCCCTCCACAATGCGGATGCCCATCATGTCCATCCATTCGGGTTCGGCAGACGAGAAACGTACTGTTTCGTGCAGTCCGTTTACCTCGATGCGCTCTTTGTCTGTGATAAAGAAAGGAGCAGCTGCTTCCACCTCCGGGTAGTTCTCCAAGAGGAAGTTCCCGAAAGGATAGTTGATACGGCTTTGGATACCTCCTTCTTTATGACCATCGTTGGCACGTACCATGTAGAGACGGTCTACATCGCGCCGGTAATGGTCGAATGAACTTTCATGCTCTATCCAGAGAGCAGACAGGGCAAAGCATACGAATCCCACTGCTAGTCCCAATACACTGATGGCGGTTTGTGTTTTATATTTCAACAGGTTGCGAAAGGCAATTTTTAAATAATGTGTAATCATATAGGTATGTTTTTATTCTTACAAATATAATTTAAATTATTCTCTCTTCATCACCGTTGCCGGGTCGATATTCGCAGCCTTGCGGATTTGCCACCAGAGCGTACCCATAGAGATACCCGCCACGAGCAACAGAGCTACCACGAAAATGCCGATGCCGACAGGAGCCTTTACCACAAAGTCCGCCGTATATTGGTGGATGAGGTAGTAAGCTATAGGAACGGCCACCACGAACGATGCACCCAACACCGCCAAGTATTTCTTGAAGAGCAGCTGGTACAAGTCCTTCATGCCTGCACCATGTGCCTTGCGGATAGCTATTTCGCGATAACGGCGACGGATATCGAACAGCGAGATGCCGAACAAGCCGAGACAACATACCCCAATGCCTACCAAGGCAAAAATGTTGTAAATAAGAGTCAGGCGACGGTCGTCATTATAAAGTGCTTCCACTTCATCCTGTAACCACGAATAGACAAAATCACTATTGCCGGTCATTTCTTTTACCATGTTGCCCAAGTAGTCTATGATTTCTTTTTCCTTACCTTTTTGTACGGTAATGGCCACATTTCCGTTCATGTTGTCATTGTTGACGAGGAACATGATGGGGTGAATACCTTCGCTCACATGACCTGCATAATAATCGGTCACGACTGCTTCTACCGGCATCAGCTCAATACCTCCCTTAATGTATTCTTTGGCTTGGAAATTGTAACTGAACCATAAAGGTTGTTCGCTACGGACAAAGGCTTCGTTTGCCTCTTTATAGCCGAAGGCTCTCATGGCAGCTTCGTTCAAGACAACCTTGTGGTTGAAAGCATTCTCTTCTAATTCAGGCATCGAACCGCTTGTAAATTTCAAATCATGAATGTCGAAGTAGTTTTTACCTACGAACCGGATGAGCAGTTGGCAACTTTCATCTTTATCATTGATGATGTTGTATTGGGATTGCTTGTGCAAGATGCTTTCTGAACGATTCGGTGTCCATTTCTCAATGAAAGGACATTCGTTCAGTTTTTGTTCGTAGAAACTGATTTGTTTCTTCCAAATCTCTTCATAATTCTTTCGTTCCTGACTTCCATGTTCGAACTGATTTCGATTGACGAGCTGTGCATACAAGATGCCTTCGCTACGGAAACCGATTGGAGTGTCTTGTAAGAATTGCAAATGATGGTTGAAGTAAACCGCTACAATCAACAAGGTCAACGTAAGGACGTATTGTAGGAATAAGAAACTCATGCGCACCACAATACTTTCCCGGCTACCGCTCACGCTACGGAGAGAGGTGACGGGGCGCAGGTAGTTGTGCTTGATGAAAGGATAGATGGAAGTCGCTATCGGGAATACCGACAAGAAAACCAAGGATAGTTTCAAATCGAACAGGGTGTACCCTCTCATCGGTTCGTTCATCAGGCGTTCGCAAAGAGGTATCGTGATTTCTACCAGTAACCATGCCACGAGGATGGCAGCTATGGCAAGCAAGACGTTTTCCAACCAAATTTGCAGAAAGAGCGGGAATCCTTGCAAGCCGAACACTTTCTTGATACCGAATTCTTTCTGTCGTTTCATCATATACACCATGTAGAGATTGATGAAGTTGATGATGGCTACCGATAAAAGTACAATAATAACTCCTATCAACATCCGTTCGTAGGTACGGTTACCTAAGTTTAAAGTCTCCCCTTTTTCTGTCCAGTAATCATAATAGATATCCCGCCAATGGATATATTCATTGCGTACGTTTTTATTGTCTTGTACAGGATTTGGTTTTACGCTTCCGAATACGTTGGTATTGGCATTGATGGTATCCAAATTGACTTGGCTGGGTAATACACGTAGCCAACCACCTCCAATACGGCTCCAACTGGTCAATTGATAGGAAGTCAAGATTTCAAAGTTCAAGATACTCTTGCATGCCGGTTGGTCAATCACTCCTCGGACGATTACATCTTTACCAAATGCTTTCAGTACTTTCCCTACAGCACTCTCATTTCCGAACAGGCGTTGGGCGCAAGCTTTGGTCATGACAGCATCTTGAGGGGTATGAATACGAGCTTCTCCTTCGAGTAACGGATATTCGAAGAAATTGAAATAGGTACTGTCTACCGCTAAAATGTCCAAATTGTAAGATACTTCTTCTACCTTGAAATCAATGTCCGTCAGTAGTACGAATTCGCATGATTCTATAATTTTATCTTCGGGAATGACTATATCCTTCAAGTCGGGATGGAATCGTAGTGTGTTTTGTTGTGACACCGGAAATTGGAATTCTCCATTTTTGTTAATAAGAGTCACAACTTCTTCCGGACGGATACAATGCGTATCCACCGTCCATTCCCGGTGGATGTATCGCATTAAGATAATACAACAAGCCAGGCTGAATGCCAAGCCCAGCAAGTTGATAAGGGTATATGATTTGCTTCTTGCTAAGAAGCGTATAGCATATATCAATGTTTTCATGTTTGAAATTTATGATTTTTGATTTATGATTTATGAATTGCTTTGTGTTTTCATACTTGAGATAACAGAAATCATAAATCATAAATCTGAATTAATTATTCACTCTTCACTACATCTGCCGGATTCTCGTTGGCTGCTTTCCAAACCCGATAATAGATGCTGAGAATGACTACTAGCAGCAGTACCATAAATACACCGATGAACAGCCAAAGGGTAATGTCCATCTGACGGGTGTAACTCTCTATCCAGTGCTTGATGATGGCATAGGTCAATGGGAATGCTACCAAAGCGGCCAGTGCAAGCATGGTCAGGTATTCGCGGAAGAACATGAGTAGGATGTCTTTCACGTTGGCACCATTCACCTTGCGGATGGCTATCTCCTTGCGACGTTGCTCGCAGGTGAGTGTAACTAATGAATAGATGCCGAAGATGGCAGTCAGCACACAGATGATGGATGCGAAACTGAGCAAGCGGGTCAGCAAGGTTTCCGAACGCAGATAGCTGTTGTATGTATCTTCTTCGCTGCTCAATGTCAGCGATGACTCTTGCAAGGATTCCGACTGATAGAATGCCAGTAGTTCGTTCTTGCAATTTTCCCAAGTGCCCGGCTTGTATTTGAACAACACACCATGGTTGTGCTCTGCCCATCCGCTGGAGTCATAAGCAATGAAGCCCATAGGCGGTGTGGGTAGCGTAGGGGCTAAGTAGTGGCAATCCTTGATGACACCGGTGATGAGGAACGTAGGCTTGTTGTTCTTGATGATGCGCTTGTTGATGGCTTCCTCCGGTGTCCATCCCATCTGTCTGGCCAATGACTCGTTGATAACGATGTGATGAGCTTCCGAAAACTCGTTCAGATGTTCGCCTGCCAGCAATGTAATGCCATAGAAGTCGAACAGCTTTTCATCGCCGATGAAGATACTCACAGGAATGAAATTCTCCAACGGGGTGTCCAATCCTTCCCAATGGCTCCATCGGTCGAGAGCAAACGATTTCTGGGTAACGATGGCCTGATAATGTGGAGGCAAGACTTCGGTTACCATAGGCATGCTTTCTATTTTCTTCTGCCAGGCTTCTCTATCCAAGTATTGGCCGTAGATGGAAAATACCCCGATGTTTTCGATATCCATCCCCATGTCCCGATGACGGAGATAATCCAGCTGGCGGTTCATCAACAAGGTACTGCTGATGAAGGTGAGGCTAATGAACAACTGGAATATTAAGCTACCTTTGCGTAACCAAAGCTCGGTGCGTGTACCTGAACCGGAATGTATACTTCCATGCAGCGATTGGTGCAAAAGCACATAGAGCAGGAGGATGATGACGGAAACCATAATGAGCGAAACCAAACCGATGTACAGGAATGATTCCGTGAAGACGGTTATCTTCGAAGCCTCCGTTCCGGTGAGTGCCTGGAAAGGGGAGAGGAAAATCTCGATCATCATGAAGCCAAAGAAGACAGCGCATCCCAATATGAGCAGGAATTCGGAGGTGAGCAATGCCACCAATGACCTGTAGCTACTGCCGTGTACCAGGCGTAAAGCCATTTCTCGTTGGCGTATGCGCATGCGGTTGATGAACAAGGAAAGGTAGTTCACTACGGCACAGAAGATAACCAGAAGTCCGGTTATGGAGAAGTAAAGGATATAGTTGTAGGCTATACCCTGGTCTTTCTGAAAATCGCGGTCGTGGCGAAGCTCGGTCAAGGGCTTGAGGAATATCTGCCGTATGCCGGTAGAAGTATTCCGCTTGTCCACCTTGAGTTCATTCGGCAGGTTGACGTTTATCTTCGCTTCCAGTTCCTGTATATCCGTGCCCTGTCTTAGCTTGGCCAAGGCATAATAATAAGAGTTTGTCCAGTCACGGCTTGAACCATCATAGCCCACGATATCGATAGGGAAATTGGTATGTTCGTTTTCCACCCGCACAATGGCACAGATGGTGTATTCCTGGCCATTGCATTTGATGTTTTTCCCTATAGGGTCGGTATGTCCGAACCATTTTCGGGCTTTCTCTTCACTGATGGCTATTTCTTTGGTGTAAAGTGTCTGGAAGTTGCGGTTTCCTTTCAGCACTTTCACCCCAAGGAAGTCTATCCATGAACTGTCTGACGATGAAAAATAGGCTTCCTCCATTCCGTCCGGATGATTGACATGCCGTGGGGTAACGTCACCTATATAAATGTCTGCCACTTCCGGATAGTGCGCTTTCAGGTATTCTCCGAAAGAGTAAGGAATTTGATTGGTTTTCTGTCCATCCCGAAAAGGTGCATTGCTTTGTACCACATAGATTCGGTGGGCATCTTTCCGATGGGCATCGTAGGTGCTTTCGTGTTCAATCCAGAATGCCGAAAGGGCAAAGCAGGTAAAACCCACCGCCAGCCCTAAGATGCTGATGACGGTCTGTGTCTTGTACTTCAACAGGTTGCGTACGGCAACTTTCAGATAATGTGTAATCATAACACTTGTTTTTCTTTTACTTCAAAATCAATTCTTCTGCCTCTCCAAAGGTATCATATCCGGTAACGATGACCAAATCGCCGGCTTGCAAACCTTCGGTCACTTCGTATTGTTGCGGGTTCTGTCGGCCGATGGTGAGTGGTATGCGCACGGCCTTGTCCTTCGAAGCA
>JAFYWH010000084.1 GCA_017558175.1 Bacteroidaceae bacterium | reverse complement strand
GTACCGATAAGCAACGGACGGATGTAGAGGCTTGCACCGCTTTCGTATGGAGGAATGTAATCTTCGTTCAAGCGAACGACCTTTGTTACCATTTCTTCAAACTTTTCAGTCGGCATTTCCGGCATCATGATACCACGGCATGAGCTTTGCAAACGAGCTGCATTTTCGTCCATGCGGAACACACGTACCTTGCCATCCGGACAACGGTAAGCCTTCAAACCTTCGAATGCTTCCTGACCATAGTGCAAGCAAGTTGCAGCCATGTGGATATTCAATGTCTCTTCCGAGCTTACTTCTATTTCACCCCATGCACCATTGCGATACCAGCAACGTACATTGTAGTCGGTCTTCATGTAACCAAAAGACAGACTTGACCAATCAATTTCTTTCATATTGTATATTTTATATTATTATATTCTTGTTTTAGGCAAATGTACACTTTATTCTTCACTTTCTTGCTTATCTGCCAACAATTTTTCGATTTCGGTATCCGCTTTCTTCAATTTCTCACTACAAAAAGCGATAATTTCATTGGCTTCCTTGATTTTCTCTACCAATTCGTCTATTTCCAACTCGTTGCTATCCACTTGTCGGACGATAGTTTCCAAGCGAGCCATGGCTTGGGAGTATGTTTCTTTTTTCTTTGCCATAATCTAAATATTAAATGTCATCCAGAGTGAAGCGAAGGATCTCGAGAACAAAAAGTGAATGTTACCGAGATTTTTCGGGGCGAGCCCTCAACAACTCGTCTTCATCACTACGTTCCTCTGAATGACAATTCGTAATAACTGATTTAACTTCCCCATTGAAGAGGCGAGTGGTTACCACATCTCCTTCCTTCAACAAAGAGGCATCCTTCACCGCCTTGCCATCTTTCAACGTGATGCTATACCCACGAGCCAACTGCTTTTCGGGCAAAGCATCGTTCAAGCGTTGTTGCAAGAGTTCCAAGCGATGCTTCTTGATGGAGAGGAACTGACGAGAAGCCATCTGCAAGTTGCGTTGAGCCGAGAGCAAGGCATACTTGGCATCACCTATGCGCTTATAAACAGCATTGGGAATGCGTTGCTTCAAGCCCTCCATCCGCCGGTGCTCCCACAACAGACGATTCCGCACGCCTTGCATCAAGCGTGCCGACATTTCATCCAAAGCGTCAGCACATCTGTCCATCTTCGCAATGAGGAATTCGGCAGCTGCTGTAGGAGTCTTCACTCGGGTATGAGCCACCTTGTCGATAACCGTATCATCGCGTTCATGACCGATACCTGTGATGATGGGCAATGGGAATTGGGCACAAGAGGCAGCCAACATGTATGTATCGAATCCCGAAAGATCGGATGTCGCTCCCCCACCACGGATGATGACCACCACATCGAATTCATCCATCCGTTGATAAATGGCATCGAGTGCCGACAAGACGGATTCTTCCACCCGCTCGCCTTGCATAATGGCCGGAAAGAGTTCGGTACGGAAACCATATCCACGAGGATTGTTTGCCAACTGATTGCAGAAATCTCCATAACCGGCTGCCGTAGCCGAGGAAATGACCGCCACCCGTTGAGGCAACATCGGTATTTCCAACTCCTTGTTCAGGTCGATGACCCCTTCTTCTTCCAACTGACGGAGAATCTCCCTTCGCTTCCTTTCCATATCGCCCACCGTATAAGTAGGATCAATATCGAGTACTGTAAGCGAATAGCCATAGAGTTCATGAAACTCCACAGAG
Source organism: Bacteroidaceae bacterium (assembly GCA_017558175.1). Classification (GTDB taxonomy): domain Bacteria; phylum Bacteroidota; class Bacteroidia; order Bacteroidales; family Bacteroidaceae; genus Phocaeicola. The sequence continues at coordinate 14,940 of JAFYWH010000084.1, read as the reverse complement.
ACATTGACCAGCACCTTGATGCCGGATGTGAATGCCTGTCCCGTTTCTTGCTCGAAATAAGGCTTCAGCATCTTGTAGATGTTACTCCATATCGTGCCTCGAGCCTTGGCTATCAGGTTATTGCCGCTTGCATCTTTCTGTACGAACTCCAGATAGCAATGCCCCGAATAGTTCGAGCGGACATCGCTCAGCTCCGCCTGTACCCAATAAGTATCGGGCATACAAGTACGGATACTCCGTTTCACGAGTCCGTTGAGTTCGTACAGGGAGAGAGCTTGTTGTTCCATAATATTCACATATCCCCCTTGTGAAGGGGGATTAAATTATTATTTATTCTTTAATTGTTCATTATAAGCCTTCCAAAGATTCGGCACACCATATCCATAGATATTATCCGGATAGTCCACTCTATCGCCAGCTTGCTGAACGGCTTTCACCACTTCTTTGGCAGTAAGCCACGGACAAGCCTGCCAGAAGCAAGCTACCACACCACACATAGTTGGAGAAGCAAACGAAGTACCATTTGCCTTCGACACACTACCATCGTTGCCCGAAACAACCGATTGCTGACCAATGGCCATCACATCCGGCTTAACGCGTCCATCCGAAGTATTACCGATAGACGAGAAATCGGCATTAATCAAATCCTTGGTCAAGGCACCCACCGTAATGACATGTTCCGAATCGCCCGGAGGAGTCATCTTCTTCCAAGCTCCCTTACCCGAGTTACCGGCACTACATACCACCACGATACCCTTGTCGGCAGCCATGGAAGCCGAGTGGGACATCAACGAAGCATGACCATCCAAATCGCGATATCGATAAGGCGCATATCCTTCGTCGAAGCTATAATAACCGAGGGAAGTATTCACCACATCCACTCCTACACTATCGGCAAATTCGATAGCAGCTGCCCAATAGTCTTCTTCCACCGGCTGTTCGGTATCGGCATCCTCGCTACGGAGCAACCAGTACGATGCCTCAGGAGCGGTTCCCACAAATGCATCCTTGATATTGGCAGCCATACACGAAAGCACCTTCATGCCATGTGAGTTTTCGGCATAGATATCCGATTCCGAATTCACAAAATCGCGAGTGCCGAGCAAGTCCATCTTCTTGAAGAACTTAATCTTGTCGGCATTGTAGAAACCGGCATCAATGACTGCCACATGCATGCCTTGACCAGCAAACCCGGCAGCATGAAGGCTATCTCCCCCATGAATCTGAATCTGCTGAAGAGCCTTGCCATAATAATCACCCGTTTCCTTCACCTCATTCTTCACCTCTTTCTTGCGGTTCTTGTTGCGGGCAGGAATGCTATCCGGCTGCACCCACACCTTCTCTACCTTCGATACGAACGGCATCTGCGATACCTTGTCCATCAACAAAGTGTCGGATACTTCCAGCACCACCGTATTGTTCCATTTGCTGCTTGTCACCAATCGGGCACCTACACCCAACAATTCCTTGACATACGCCTGGCTCACCGGCAAATCGGTTTCATCCACCGGCAACTGCTGGCGGTTTCTGCGTTCCAATGCCCGTTCGCTCAAGAATTCCTGCGGTTTATCAACTGAAAAAGCGGTTCCTACCTTGTCTTTCAAGTTTACGCGATACTTGTATGTCTTCTCTGCGGATGCCGACAAAAACATGCATGCCAGCAAACAACCTAATGTAAATCTTTTCATAATAGAAGTTTTATTTTCCGCACAAAGATAACGAAACTTTTTTCCAAACAAATATATTTTTTAGTTACCTTTGTACAGATAACGCATAAAGAGAATAAAAACATGTCACAAAAAAGAAATGCTACCGAACTGGGCACCCAGCCCATCGGCAAACTATTGATGCAATACGCCATCCCGGCCATCATTGCCATGACTGCCACCTCCTTATATAATATGGTGGACAGTATCTTCATTGGACACGGTGTAGGTCCGTTGGCTATTTCAGGATTGGCCATCACCTTCCCATTCATGAACTTGGGAGCGGCCTTCGGGGCAATGGTAGGTGTGGGTGCCTCTACCCTCATCTCCGTGAAGTTGGGACAAAGGGACTATGGCACAGCACAGACAGTGCTTGGCAATGTCATCACCCTGAACCTAATTATCGGTGTTGCCTTCTCCATCATCACCCTGATGTTCCTCGACCCTATTCTCTACTTCTTTGGAGCGAGTGCCGATACCATCGGCTATGCCCGCGACTACATGGAGATTATCTTGGCCGGCAACATCGTCACCCACATGTACTTGGGATTGAATGCCGTGATTCGAGCTGCCGGTCATCCGCAGAAAGCCATGTATGCCACCATCAACACGGTGATTATCAATACCATCCTCGACCCCCTCTTTATCTACGGATTCGGTTGGGGCATCCGTGGAGCAGCCATTGCTACCATCATAGCACAGATTATCTCACTGATTTGGCAACTCCGGATTCTGAGCAATAAGAACGAACTTCTTCACCTCCGCCGGGGTATCTACCACTTGCAAGGCAAGATTGTGAAGAACATCATCGCCATCGGTCTCTCGCCTTTCTGCATGAACGTGGCTTCGTGCTTTATCGTTATCTTCATCAACAAGGGACTGAAGGAATACGATGGCGACTTGGCCATTGGTGCATACGGCATTGTGAACCGACTAGTATTCATCTGCGTAATGATTGTGATGGGTATCACCCAAGGCATGCAACCTATTGCAGGATATAACTATGGAGCCCAACAATACCATCGTGTAAACCATGTACTGAAACTTTCCATTTGGGGAGCTACGGCCATGACCACCCTTACCTTCCTGGTGGGTGAACTGATGCCGGAAGTAGCTGTATCGCTCTTCACTACCGACGAAGGACTGATAGCCCGAGCTGCCGAAGGATTCCGCATCGTGGTATTGATCTTCCCGATTGTAGGTTTCCAGATGGTGACCTCCAACTTCTTCCAAAGCATCGGCATGGCGAACAAGGCGATTTTCCTTTCGCTTACCCGCCAATTGTTGTTCCTCCTTCCATGCCTCATCATCCTGCCTACCTTCATGGGAGCAGCCGGCATCTGGTGGAGCATGCCTATCAGCGACTTTTTCTCAAGCATGGTAGCAGCCGTACTGCTTTATAAGCAATACCAAGCCTTCAAAAAAGCAGATATCAGAATTTAGAAAATCATAAATCGAAAGACTATGAACGAACATTACGTAATCAACCTCGGACGCCAACTGGGTAGTGGCGGAAAGGAAATCGGTGAAAAACTGGCCAAGGCACTGAACATCGCTTTCTACGACAAGGAGCTTATCCAGCTTGCCTCAGACGAAAGTGGCCTCTGCAAAGAGTTTTTCGAGAAAGCCGACGAACGGGCACAACAGACCTTGTTGGGTGGATTGTTCGGCGGACGCCTGCAGTTCATCAGCGATGGTACCATCCCTTATGGCTCGTACCTGAACAATGATTCGTTGTTTAAGATTCAGAGCGATGTGATCCGTCAGCTGGCCGAAAACCAGTCGTGCCTCTTCGTGGGACGATGTGCCGACTATATTTTGCGCGACCATCCTCGCCAAGTAAATATCTTCATCTCGGCATCGAAGGAAGCCCGCATAGAACGCCTGATGCAGCTTCACCACATCACAGCCGAGCAAGCTGAAGAAATGATGGAAAAGGCCGACAAGAAGCGTTCTTCCTACTATAATTATTATAGTTACAAGACCTGGGGAGCAGCTGCCACCTATCACCTTTGTGTAGACTCATCAGTAATGGGCATTGACAAGACGGTAGAATATATTCTTCAGTTTGTGAAGCATAAGTTGGGATTGTAAAAGACTTTATATTGTCATCCAGACGACCTAAGGGAGGAAGGATCTCGATAACACAAAACGTGTATGTCCTCGAGATCCTTCGCTTCGCTCTGGATGACAAATATTAATAGATTTAATTCCTATTTTTCAAATACTTATAAAAATCCAACTGCGCCCTTACCGGTTCCACCTCATCATCCCGCTTCAGCACATTGCGCAAGTTTTCATCCACCCACGCAGCCTTCTGATTGTCAGCCAACTGAATTCGGAGCATATCCAACACTTGTTGTTTCAAATCATTGTCCAAGACAGGAGCCACTGCCTCGATACGTCGATAAAGATTCCGGCGCATCCAGTCGGGCGAACCGATATACACCAACTCCTTGCCCCCGTGATAGAAATACCACACCCGGGCATGTTCCAAGAAACCATCGACTATGCGAGTCACACGGATATTCCGGCTATAAGGCTGATTCGGAATTAGGCAACAGATACCTCGAACAATCAAGTCTATCTGTACCCCAGCCTCGCTGGCCCTATATAGTTCATCTATCATGGCCGGATCTTGCAAGGCATTCATCTTCAACACGATCCTTCCAATGCGTCCGGCTGCTACCTCCCGCTTTTCATACTCCAAGTATTCGTGCAAGAACGGCAGGAGATTGAATCTCGCCACCATGAGATGCCGGAAGACCGGTTCCGTCACTTCCTTCCTCAGCACCTGGAAGAGTTGATGCAAGTCGCGCACCATCTCCGGATTCGAAGTAAACAAAGCCGTATCGGCATATAGGTTGGCTGTCTTTTCATTGAAATTACCCGTACTGATGTAGGCAAAACTCTTCTTGTAGCGTCCGTCCTTGAACTTCCGAAGCACCAAGGCCACCTTGGCATGCACCTTCAAGCCCTTCATGCTATAAATGATATGGATACCCGACTTCTGCATCATCTCGGCAGTAGCCAGGTTGTTCTCTTCGTCGAATCGGGCCTTCAGTTCTACGAACACCATCACCTTCTTGCCATTCTGTGCAGCAGCTATCAAGGTGTTGATCACCTCGGAGTTCGGGGCTACGCGATATTGCGTAATCATGATTTCCGATACCGACGGATCGTGCACCGCCTCGTAAAGGAAATGAATGAAATGGTCGAACGAATAATAAGGATAATGTATCAGCAAGTCGCGTTTGCTTACATACGACAAGATGCTTTGTTTCTTGTTCAAACAATTCAAGGTCATGGGTTGCAACCGCTCCGGACGCACCAGTTCAGGATTCGGATTCGGCAACTTGGCCAAGTCCTCCAAGTTCAGATGCTTGTCGCCCGGCATCAAGTCGTCGGGATGAATGTCGAACGAATCCATCAAGTATTGAAGGAAGTCCTCTGGCATGTGGCGATCGTATACAAATCGGCACACCGCCCCTATCTTGCGCTTCTTCACCTTCTTCTTCAGCTGTTCCACCATCACCTCCGCCGATGCAGACTCATCGTCTACCATGATATCGGCATCGCGCGAAATCTTGCAACAATAGCTACTATCCACCTCATAACCCGGAAACATCAGCCCGATGTTCATCTTGATGATGTCTTCCATATACATTATATAATAGTAGCCATCCGTCTGCGGAAGTTCTACAAACCGAGGCACCTTGCTATGCGGAAGCTTCATGATGTAGTATTCCGTCACCCCATTGTCCTTTCTCCGCAAGCGGGTACACAGATACAACCGGTCGGCCCGGAGGAACACCTTCACACGGGTACGACTCACGGGTACGGGCTGCAAGTAAGGAAATATCTCTTCGCGGAAGTAGTTGGTTACAAATTCATAATGCCTTTCTTCCACCTCCTGCTTGCCTTGGTAGAACACAATCCGATTCCGCTTCAGATCCGACAGAATACAGTCTTGGAAAATACGGATTCGGTCTTCCAACTGCCGGTTTACCTCACCGGCTATCTCTCCTATCAGCTCATGCGCCTCCTCCGGAGTCTCCTCCTCACTATATCCGCCACGCGCCACGGCCTTATGTTCCGCCACACGCACCTTATAGAATTCCTCCAGATTGGAAGAGTAGATGGCCATGAAGTTGATGCGGTCGTACAAGGCGACCGAATCATCAGCTGCCTCCATCAGCACCCGATGATTGAACGACAACCAACTGATGTCACGGTTGAAATATCGATAGTTGCTTTCCATACTTGCCTTAGATTTGTCCAAATATAGCTATCTTTGTGCAAACTAACAAGAAATTTATGACAAGAATAGGAATACTATCGGATACGCATGGTTTTTGGGACGACCGTTACCTGAAACATTTCGAGAACTGCGATGAGATTTGGCATGCCGGCGATATCGGCTCGATGGAAGTGGCCGAGAAGCTCGCAGCCTTCCGCCCCCTGCGTGCCGTTCGCGGAAACATCGATGGTGGTGAAGTGCGACAAGCCTATCCGGAAACGGACCGGTTTACCATCGAAGGAACCGATGTGCTCATCAAGCACATTGGCGGATACCCGGGCAAATACGATGCCTCCATCCGTCAGCAGCTCTTTGTCCGTCCGCCCCGACTCTTCGTTTGCGGACATTCGCACATCTTGAAAGTGCAATTCGACAAGACCTTGAATATGCTCTGCATCAATCCCGGAGCAGCTGGTATTTATGGTTTCCACAAAGTACGCACCTTGGTACGGTTCGCCATAGATAACGGAGAGTTCAAGGATTTGGAGGTGATTGAACTGGCCGAAAAATAACCTTTTTAAAAACGTCAAGGCGTTTAAGGTAAAACGTCTTGGCGTTTTGATTCAAATGCCCTGACGTTTTTGAAAGACTTTAAGGATACAAAAAAAGAGCGGTAAAACCGCTCTTTCTATTATTTCTTACGTTCCAACTCCTGCAAGCTTTCCATTTTCTTGGTTTCGAGGAATTCGTAGATGCCACAGAGGTGTTCCTTCACCTTTTTGTTGCCGAACTCGTAAACCTTAGTAACCAATCCATCGAGGAAATCACGGTCGTGGGATACGACAATCAACGTGCCATCGAAGTCTACCAAAGCTTGTTTCAAGATGTCCTTGGTCTTCATGTCGAGGTGGTTGGTAGGTTCGTCCAAGATGAGGAGGTTGACCGGTTCGAGCAAGAGCTTAATCATCGCCAAACGGGTACGTTCACCACCCGAAAGAACCTTTACCTTCTTCATGGATGCTTCTGGGCTACCGAACATGAAGGCACCAAGCAAATCGCGAATCTTGTTACGGATATCACCCTTCGCTACATCGTCGATGGTTTGGAAAACCGTCAGGTTTTCATCCAACAAAGAAGCCTGATTCTGAGCAAAGTAACCAATCTGAACGTTATGACCGAGGGTCAATGTACCATCGTGATCGATTTCGTTCATGATACACTTTACCAATGTTGACTTACCTTCACCATTCTTACCCACGAAAGCTACCTTGTCGCCACGTTCGATGGTCAAGGAAGCGTTCTTGAAGACTTCGTGCTCGCCATAAGTCTTGCCTACTCCATCCATGATAACCGGATAGTTACCACTACGAGGTGATGGCGGGAACTTGAGGCGAAGAGCCGATGTATCTTCTTCATCCACTTCGATGATTTCCAACTTTTCGAGCATCTTCACACGGCTCTGTACTTGGAGAGTCTTACTATAGGTACCCTTGAAGCGTTCAATGAAGTCCTTGGTTTCCTGAATCATCTTCTGCTGTTCCTCGTACTGCTTCTGTTGCTGTTCGCGACGTTCCTTACGGAGAACGAGGTATTGTGAATAGTTCACCTTATAGTCGTAGATGCGACCCATGGTCACTTCGATGGTACGGGTGGTGATGCTATCGACAAACTTACGGTCGTGGCTGATAACTATTACCGCCTTGGCACTATTGATAAGGAAGTCTTCCAACCATTGGATAGACTCGATATCGAGGTGGTTAGTAGGCTCGTCGAGGAGCAATACGTCCGGATTCTGAAGCAAAAGCTTTGCCAACTCGATACGCATACGCCAACCGCCACTAAACTCGCTGGTAGGCTTGTTGAAGTCCTCGCGCATGAAGCCGAGACCGAGCAATGCCTTTTCCACATCTTCCTCGAAGTGAGTCAAGTCGATGGCATAGAACTTCTCGCTCATGGTCGAAACCTTCTCAATCAAGGCCATATATTCATCGCTCTCGTAATCGGTACGTTCAGCGAGTTCCTTGTTGATGGCTTCAATTTCGGCTTCCATCTGATGAAGGTGAGCAAAGGCTTGCGATGCTTCTTCGAACACAGTACGACCATCTTCGGTCATCAAGTGCTGAGGGAGGTAAGCTACTACACAATCCTTCGGAGCAGTAACCTTACCACGGGTAGGTTGACGAACTCCGGCCAAAATCTTCAACAAAGTGGACTTGCCCGCACCATTCTTACCCATAAGAGCGATGCGGTCTTTTTCGTTAATCTGAAAGGATATGTCACTAAATAAGGTGGTACCGCCAAATTCGACGGTCAATCCATCTACTGAAATCATACTATTTTATTTCTTTTTCAATTGTTTGTCAATAACCGGCTTCACCAATGCTTCCATCATGAGGTAAGTGTCTGCATAAGGATGAACACCATCGTTGCTCAATTCCTTCTTCATGCCACCCTTTTCATTACGCATTTCTGAATTGTAATCCACATAAGGAATCTTCTTTTCAGCAGCATAAGCCTTGATTTGGGCATTCAGTTCGTCTACCTTCTGCACCACATTCTGGATGGAAGGATTCCACTTGAAACCATCGTGAGGCAATACAGAAGTCAAGATAACCTTGATATTATTTGCCAATGCGATTTCTGCCATCGCCTTGATGTTCGACAAGGTGAAAGAAGGATGATAAGTTCCTGTATTTTCGGCAATGTCATTAGTACCTGCATTGATGACCACTACATCGGGTTGCAAAGCCACGACATCGGCATGGAAACGGAGAAGCATCTGAGGACTGGTCTGTCCGCCAATGCCACGACCAAAATAGTTGTTTGCCTTAAACCAATCGGGATGCGCCTTGTACCATCCTTCGGTAATGGAGTTGCCAATGAACACCACGCGCTTTTCTTTCTTCTGCTTGGCAGGAACTTCCTGGTTAGCAACTTCATAACGCTTGATGTTAGCTACATCATAGATGTCCTGACGCTTCTGAGCCTGCATAGTCATAGGGAAGGACATCAAACCACCCATAGCTAAGACTAAAAACAATTTCTTATTCATACTATTCTAATTTAAGATGCTAAAATCAATATCAATAATTGGGCTGTAAGGATACGGAGGAACATGGTCACCGGATAAACCGTAGAATATCCTACCGCCGGCGCATTACTGCTTGTCACCTGATTGGCATATGCCAAAGCAGGAGGGTCGGTTGTACTACCCGCCATCAAACCCATCAGCTTGAAATAATTCATTTTATAATAGAAGCGGGCTACCATACCCATCACAATCAATGGAATAATAGTGATGAGGAAGCCACAACCTACATAAAGCATACCATCGCCTTCGACCACCGTCTGCACGAAGTTTGCACCGGCCTTAACACCTACACTTGCCAAGAAAAGGGCAATACCGATTTCGCGAAGCATGAGGTTGGCACTCATGGTGGTATAAGTCACGAGCTTCAGTTTATATCCGAAACGGCCTATCAAAATGGAAACAATGAGCGGACCTCCCGCCAAACCAAGCTTCACCGGAGTAGGAATACCTGGGAATGCGATAGGAAGACTACCAAATAAGATACCCAAGAAGATACCGACAAAGATAGTCACAATATTCGGATGATCGAGACGCTTCATCGAGTTACCCATCAAGTTGGCAATGCGATCGATGGCATCTTGAGGACCTACCACGGTCACACGGTCGCCTACCTGGAGAGTCAAGTCGGGAGAAGCGAAAATATCCATACCCGAACGGTTGACACGCGTTACATTCACCCCATAAATACTGCTGAAGTGCAACTGTCCCAAGCGTTTGCCATTCATATTCGATTGAGTGACCAGGATACGCCGGGAAACCATCGGGGTATCTTGTTTCTTCCAATTGACTTCAACCTTAGGTCCGATAAAAGCAGTAATAGCCTCAGCATCGTCTTCGGCACAAACCACCAACATCTGATCGCCAACATGGAAAACAGTATCTTTATTTGGAATGCTGACATGACCATTCTGAAGAATACGTGAAATCACAAAATTGCGTCCCAAGAAATTCTTTACCTGAAACAAGGTTTTGCCATCCAAGGCTTCGTTATGCACTTCCAAATGCATCTGATGAGGAGTTAAATGCGGGTCGGCACCTTCTTGTTGCGCCAATTCTTCTTCTTCCTTCTTCAAGTTGATTCGACAAAGCAATCGGATCAAGATAATGGAACCAATAATACCCAACACACCAAGCGGATAAGCGCAGGCATAACCCATGGCTATCTGAGGACCATCGTAACCCAATTGCGACAAGGCTTCATTGGCAGCACCCAACCCCGGTGTATTAGTCACGGCACCACAAAGGATACCCACCATCATCGGAAGTTCAATGCGTCCGCCAAGGGCATAATAAAGTCCCAGAGCTACCAACACATTGAGCAAAACAACACCTACGGCCACCACATTCATCGATACCCCACCCTTTTTGAAGGAGGTAAAGAACGAAGGACCCACTTGAAGACCGATGCAGAACACGAAGAGTATCAACCCGAAGTCCTGCATAAAATTGAGAATCTGCGTATTGCCGGTAAATCCGAAGTGACCGCAAATGATTCCGGTAAACAGAACGAATGTCACACCCAACGATACGCCAAAAAATTTAATCTTCCCCAAAAGCACACCTACTGCTATGACAAATGCATAAAGCATGACAATATGTGCAATGGAGTTCACATCTGTAAACAATGCTTGTAACCAATCCATAACATCATTCTTTTTAAAAACTATGCAAAATTACTTAATTCCTTTTTCCCTACCTAATATAAATTATCTATTTTTGTCTTTTGAATAACCATTAAGACCCATTCGACATGAAAAAAACTTTTGTTCCATTCCTGGCGATTGCTCTGCCGTTTCTCTATACGGCTCCCATACAAGCTGAAATCAAGACTCAGCCTTCCATCGTAGAACAGGCGATGGCCATTCAGAGCATCCGTCAGCTAAACCCAACCACCATTGAAATATGGTATTCGAATAATCAGCATACCACTTTGGACTTCTATGGCGAAAACATCTTCCGAGTTTTCCAAGACAATGCCGGAGGGATTATCCGAGCACCGAAGGCCATGCCGGAAGCACAGATCTTAGTCGATAATCCACGAGTGCCCATAGGCAAATTGGCGATAGAAGAAAACGGGAACATCATTACCATCCGTACCCAAAGCATCCAAATAGAATTGGACAAGCAGACTTCGCTCATGAAGGTGACCAACTTACAAAATGGTCAAGTGGCTTTTGAAGAAACAGCTCCGGCCTTGTTCGGCAAGAACAAAGTAACTCTGACCTTAAAGGAACAAGCCAACGAATACTTCTACGGTGGTGGCGTGCAGAACGGACGATTCTCACACAAAGGAAAAGCCATCGCCATCGAAAATCAGAATAGTTGGACCGACGGAGGTGTAGCCTCGCCTACCCCATTCTATTGGTCAACCCAAGGCTATGGCATGATGTGGCATACATTCAAGAAAGGTAAATACGATTTCGGTGCCGATGAAGCAGGTAAAGTGAAAATCTCGCATGAAACGGATTACCTGGATGTGTTCTTCATGGTGAATGAAACACCTTCTGCCCTTTTAAACGACTTCTACCAACTGACCGGTAATCCGGTATTGTTGCCAAAGTTCGGCTTCTACGAAGGACATCTCAACGCCTATAATCGTGACTATTGGAAGGAAGACGAAAAAGGCATCTTGTTCGAAGACGGAAAGCGATACAAGGAAAGCCAGAAGGACAATGGCGGTATCAAAGAATCGTTGAATGGCGAGAAAGGTAACTACCAATTCTCGGCTCGTGCGGTAATCGACCGATACAAACAACACGATATGCCTCTCGGTTGGTTACTTCCGAACGATGGCTATGGCGCCGGATATGGCCAAACCGAAACCTTGGATGGCAATATCCAGAACTTAAAGGAACTTGGAGACTATGCCCGCAAGCATGGAGTGGAAATCGGTCTTTGGACACAATCCGACCTTCATCCGAAGGAAGGCATCAGTGCCTTGTTGCAACGCGACATCGTGAAGGAAGTTCGCGATGCAGGTGTTCGTGTACTCAAAACCGATGTGGCTTGGGTAGGTGCCGGCTATTCATTCGGTTTGAATGGGGTAGCCGATGTAGGCGAAATCATGCCTTACTATGGCAACAATGCCCGTCCTTTCATCATCTCGTTGGATGGTTGGGCAGGAACCCAACGTTATGCTGGCATTTGGAGTGGTGACCAAACTGGAGGCGAATGGGAATACATCCGTTTCCACATCCCGACTTACATCGGTTCGGGACTCTCCGGTCAGCCTAACATCAGTTCGGATATGGACGGTATCTTTGGCGGGAACCACCTGCAAGTAAACATTCGCGACTTCCAATGGAAAACTTGGTCGCCTATGCAATTAAATATGGATGGTTGGGGACGCAATGAAAAGTATCCGCATGCCTTGGGCGAGCCGGCAACTTCCATCAACCGTATGTACTTGAAGATGAAGGCAGAATTGATGCCTTACACGTATACTTTCGCCAAGGAATCCGTAGATGGTCTCCCGATGATTCGTGCCATGTTCTTGGCATATCCGAATGAATACACCTTGGGTAAGGCTACCCAATACCAATACTTGTTCGGTACGGACTTCCTCGTGGCTCCTATCTATCAGAACACCAAGGCCGATGCCGAAGGAAACGACATCCGCAATGGTATCTACTTGCCGGAAGGCGATGAATGGATTGACTACTTCAGCGGAGAAAAGTACGAAGGCGGACAGATTTTGAATAGTTTTGCCACTCCTTTGTGGAAGCTTCCGGTGTTCATCAAGAATGGTGCCATCATTCCGATGACTCATCCGCATAACAATGTATCGGAAATCAATCAGGGCCTCCGCATTTATGAGATTTATCCGAAAGGACATTCATCCATTACTGAATACGATGACGACGGTACAACCGAAGCTTATCGAAATGGTGAAAGTGTAACGACCTTGATTGAATCGGATGCTGATGCTAAGGGTAATGTGCAAATCAACATCCACCCTACCCATGGTTCTTATCAGGGATTCGTGAAAGACAAGGCTACCGAATTGCGAATCAACGTGACTGAACAACCGAAAAAGATTGTGGCACAAGTGGGCCATCAGAAGGTTAAGCTGACCAAAGCTACTTCATGGGAAGCCTTCGAGAAGGGAGAAAACATCTATTTCTACGATGAGGCTCCTAACCTCAACCGCTTTGCTACCTCAGGAAGCGACTTCGAGAAAGTGATGATTACCAAGAATCCGCAAGTCCGTATCAAGTTGGCTTCGTGCGATGTAACTTCTGAATCAATCAAGGTGACTATCAACGGATTCGTATTCGCTCCGGCAGATAATCATCGGGTAACTTCGGGCACATTGGTAGCTCCTCAAGCCAAGATTACCGATGAAAATACCGAAGCCTACACCTTGAAGCCTACATGGGAAAAGGTGGCCAATGCCGACTTCTACGAAATCGAATTGAATGGTATGCTTTATACCACCATCAAGGATACCGAACTCTTGTTCGAAGGATTGGAAGCAGAAACAACCTATACCTTCAAGATTCGTGCCGTGAACAAGGACGGACACTCCGATTGGTCAAGTTTCGAAGCAACCACCAAGAACAATCCGTTGGAATTCGCCATCCGTGGAATCCAAGCCGCTTGTACGGCTGCACCTCAATGGGGTTCGGATGTAGACCGACTCTTCGACTTCGAGGAAGCGGGCGATATCTGGCACACCAAGTATAGCACCAAAGCGGTTCCATTCGATATCGTTATCGACTTGAAATCATATAATCAGGTGGAAAAATTCCACTATTTGCCACGCCTTGACTCGGGCAACGGTACTTTGATGAAGGGTAAGATTTATCATAGCGAAGACAAGACCAACTGGACAGAAGCCGGTGAATTCGATTGGAAGCGTAGTAGTGACATCAAGGTCTTCGAATTCAAGGACAAGCCGACTATGCGATACATCAAGATGGAAGTTACCCAAGCCGTAGGGAACTATGGTTCAGGACGCGAGATGTACATTTTCAAGGTGCCTGGTACAGAAAGCTATATCCCGGGCGATATCAACATCGATGGTAAGATTGATGCCAACGACTTGACATCGTACACCAACTATACTGGCCTCCGCAAGGGCGATGGCGACTTCGACGGATACATCAGCAATGGTGACATCAATCGCAACGGCCTCATCGATGCATCCGACATCTCAGTAGTAGCTACCCTACTGGAAGAAGGTGTGGAAACAACCGGTCAGGAACAGGTAAATGGAAACATCGAAATCCTTGCCGACAAACGAGCCTACGCTTCAGGCGAAACGGCTCGACTCTTGGTGAAAGGCATCGACTTGAAGGATGTGAATGCCTTGAGCTTTGCCCTTCCATACGATGCTCAGCAATGGGAATTCGTGGGCATCGAAGCCATCGGCTTGAAGCAAATGGAGAACCTCACTTACGACCGCTTGCACACCAACGGAACGAAAGCCCTCTACCCGACTTTCGTGAACCTCGGCAACAAGGAAACGTTGGAAGGCTCACAAGACCTCTTCGTCATCAAGCTCAAGGCCAAGCAGAAAGCTTCCTTCAACTTGAAGATGACAGACGGAATCTTAGTGGACAAACTTTTAAACGAAGTGAAGTTCTAATTAGGCATCATACAGGTAAAAATATGCGAAGGCGAAATTCCCAAACGCCTCCGCATATTTTTTTTACGCCTCCGCGTATATATTTATAAAATTAAGGTAAGAAAAGTATCGAAGTTTAAAAAGGAATTGCTACATTTGCCCTTACACTTTGAAAAGAACAAAATAACTCTTAAATTAATACTGAAAAACTATGGCAGATAGTAAAGAAAAACTCTTTTCAGATTTTCCTGGCGTTTCTACCGAAGCGTGGATGGAAAAGATTACAGCTGACCTGAAAGGCGCTGACTTTGAAAAGAAATTGGTTTGGAAGACC